>JASGFB010000051.1:0-29531 GCA_047605765.1 Rhodocyclaceae bacterium | reverse complement strand
GCCCAGCGCGTCCGCCTCGCCGACGGCTGAAGAACCCGCGCCCGCCATGGCGGCGCCGGCAGTCCTGACCCCTGCCCGCGACAAATCCCGCCTCAACGGCGATTTCACCTTCAATACCCTGGTGACCGGCCGCGCCAACGATCTGGCACGCGCCGCTGCCATGCAGGTGGCGGAAAATCCGGGCACGTCGTACAACCCCTTGTTCGTCTATGGGGGCGTCGGCCTGGGCAAGACGCACTTGATCCAGGCCATCGGCAACGAAGTCCAGCGCCACAATCCCCGCGCGGTGGTGCGCTACGTGCATGCCGAGGACTACGTCTCCGACGTCGTGCGCGCCTATCAGCAAAAAGGCTTCGACGCCTTCAAGCGCTACTACCGCTCGCTCGACCTGCTGCTGATCGACGATATCCAGTTCATCCGCAACAAGGAACGCACGCAGGAAGAATTCTTCCATGCGTTCAACGCGCTGGTCGAGGCCCGCAAGCAAATCGTCATCACCTGCGATACCTATCCCAAGGATATCCAGGGCCTGGAAGATCGCCTCATTTCGCGTTTCGACTGGGGTCTGACGGTGCAGATCGAACCGCCCGAACTCGAAATGCGGGTGGCCATCCTCAAGAAGAAAGCCGAAGTCGACGGGCTCGAACTGTCCGATGACGTCGCCTTCCTCATCGCCAAGCATCTGCGTTCCAACGTACGTGAGCTGGAAGGCGCGCTCAAGAAAGTCGTGGCCTATGCCCGCTTCCATGGCCGCACCATCTCTCTGGAGCTTGCCCGCGAGGCGCTGCGTGACCTGTTGGCCGCCTTCAATCGCCAATTGACCTTCGAGGTCATCCAGAAGGCAGTGGCCGACTACTACAAGATCAAGCTCGCCGATCTGCTCTCGAAGAAGCGCACGCGCAACATCGCGCGGCCACGCCAGGTCGCCATGTACCTCACCAAAGAACTCACTCCCTCATCCCTGCCCGCCATCGGCGAAGCCTTCGGCGGCCGCGATCACACCACGGTGCTGCACGCCTGCCGGACGATCGCCGATCTGCGTCTGAACGACCAGCAACTCAACCACGATCTGCACGTACTCACGCAAGTCTTGCGCGGCTGACGTCGCGCGGCCCCCGCCGCGGCTGTGGACAAGCCCATGATCAAAGTGAGGACGGTTTGTGAACAAGCGGCGGTTTACGCTTGCCGCCACAAACTGTCCTCTTTTCTCCACACCCGCCAGGAGCGCTACTCCACAGCCTTGCCGACATACTTAAATCAATGAATTAAAAAGAAAAAAATGGATTATCCACAGAACAGGGCAGACGTTAACCATCATTACTATTTAATTTAAATGCTGTTGTTAACAACAAACACCGCGAGGCTTTGAGCACCTGCAAGCTGCCATCGACACCTCTGCCAGGCGCCAGATGAGCAACACCAGGGATGTTGCAAGACCCCGACAAGCGCGTTGACAAAAACGGACCAGGTCGACTTCGCACGCAGCCATGTGTGCAAGTCGCGCTTCTCCGAGGGCTGAATCTTCGCCAGTCGTCAAAGCACATACTGTGAATAAGCGACTGGAAGTAATATGTACGGTTTGTGCACAACCGGCGATCCGAGCGCGATGGAAAATTCCATCCCCATCGACGCACAGTGCACAAGCCTACTTTTGAACAGTGTGATGAACAGGCTTAACGCTTTGATTATTAAAAACAAAGCAGGGTTATCCACACGACATGACGGACGTTAACCATCATTAGGAGTTTATTTAAATGCTTCTGTTAACAACTACGCGTGACGCGCTGTTGGCCCCGCTGCAGTCCGTCTCGGGGATCGTGGAAAAGCGCCACACGCTGCCTATCCTCTCGAACGTGCTGATCGAGAAGAAGGCCGACACCCTCACCTTGCTGGCGACCGACATCGAAATCCAGATCGTGACCAGCTCGCACGGTGGTGAAGGTGCTGCGGACACCGCCATCACGGTGGGCGCGCGCAAGTTGCAGGACATCCTGCGGGCCCTGCCCGAAGGCACCGAGGTCAGCCTCGTACTCGACGACAAGCGTCTGACGCTCAAGGCCGGCAAGAGCCGCTTCGCACTGCAGACCCTGCCGGCCGCCGATTACCCGCGCATGCAGTTCCAGGACGGCGAAGGCATCCACTTCACGCTGAGCCAGAAAGCCTTCCGCAAGCAATTGGCCCAGGTGGCCTATGCCATGGCTGCCCAGGACATCCGTTACTACCTCAACGGCCTGCTGATGATCGCCGACGGCAAGGTGCTGCGCATGGTCGCCACCGATGGCCACCGCCTGGCCCTGGCCAGCACCGAGCTCGAACAGGAAATCGTCCACACCGAGGTCATCCTGCCGCGCAAGACGGTGACCGAACTGGCCCGCCAACTGGCGGATACCGAAGACCTCGTGGATATCACCGTGGTCGGCAACCAGGCGCGCTTCCGTTTTGGTCCGATCGAACTGATCACCAAGCTCATCGACGGCAAGTTCCCCGACTACGAGCGCGTGGTGCCCACCAACAATCCCAAGCTCATCAAGGTTGGCCGCCTGCCGCTGCTGCTGTCGCTGCAGCGCGCCGCCATCCTGACCAACGAGAAGTTCCGTGGTCTGCGCCTGGTGCTGTCCTCGGGCAGCCTGAAGGTGATCAGTTCGAACGCCGAACAGGAAGAAGCGCAGGAAGAACTCGAGGTCGATTACCAGGGCGATGCGCTCGAAATCGGCTTCAACGTCACCTACCTGCTCGACGTGCTCAACAACACGTCCGAGGAAGAGATCGAAATCCACCTCAACGAGGCCATGTCGAGCGCCTTGTTCACCCTGCCTGGCAATGAGCACTTCAAGGCCGTCGTGATGCCCATGCGCATCTAAAAAACCGCGTCGCAACAACCGCTTGCGCAGACGGGGACGATTCCCGAGGGTGGGAATCGTCCCCGCTTTGTGGTATACCAATCCTTTGCGATTCGAGTGCCTATGTCCGATCAAGCCACCCCCCAGCCGAACAACGACTACGACGAATCCTCCATCCAGCAGCTCGAAGGGCTGGAAGCCGTTCGCAAACGGCCCGGGATGTACATTGGCGATACATCGGACGGTTCAGGCCTGCACCACATGGTGTTCGAGGTCGTCGACAACGCCATCGACGAAGCCCTTGCCGGCTACTGTGACGACATCGTCGTCACCATTCACTCGGACAACTCCATTTCGGTGACCGACAACGGCCGGGGCATTCCGGTCGGCATCAAGTTCGACGACAAGCACGAACCCAAGCGCAGCGCGGCCGAAATCGTCATGTGCGTGCTGCACGCCGGCGGCAAGTTCAACCAGAACAGCTACAAGGTGTCCGGCGGTCTGCACGGTGTTGGCGTGTCCTGCGTGAATGCGCTGTCCAAGTGGCTGCGCCTGGTCATTCGCCGCGACGGCAAAAAGCATCTGCTCGAGTTCTCGCGCGGCAACGCCGTCAATCGCGTCATCGAAGTGCAGAACGGTGTTGAGGTGTCCCCCCCGCAAGTGCTGGGCACCACCGAAAAGCGTGGCACCGAAGTGCATTTCCTGGCCGACGAAGAAATCTTCGGCAAGGTCGAATTCCATTACGAAATTCTCGCCAAGCGCCTGCGCGAGCTGTCGTTCCTGAACAACGGCGTGCGTATCCGCCTGGTCGACCAACGCAGCGGCAAGGAAGAAGATTTCGCCTTCTCCGGTGGCGTCAAAGGCTTCGTCGACTACATCAATCGCAGCAAGACGGTACTGCACCCCAACGTCTTCTATTCGACGGGCACCAGCCGCGTCACCACCGGCAACGCACACGAAATCGAAGTCAGCGTCGAAGTCGCGATGCAGTGGAACGACAGCTACCAGGAACAGGTGCTGTGCTTCACCAACAACATCCCGCAGTCGGATGGCGGTACGCACCTCACCGGCCTGCGCATGGCGATGACGCGCATCATCAACAAGTACATCGAAGAAAACGAGATCGCCAAGAAGGCCAAGGTCGACATCACCGGCGACGACATGCGCGAAGGCCTGGCCTGCGTGTTGTCGGTGAAGATGCCCGACCCGAAGTTTGCCTCGCAGACCAAGATGAAGCTGGTGTCTTCGGAAGCCCGTCCGGCGGTGGAAGAAGTCGTGGCCGAAAAGCTCGCAGAATTCCTGCTTGAGCGCCCCATCGACGCCAAGACCATCACCGGCAAGATCGTTGAAGCCGCCCGCGCCCGCGAAGCGGCCCGCAAGGCGCGTGAAATGACGCGTCGCAAGGGCGTGCTGGACGGCGTCGGCTTGCCCGGCAAACTGGCCGATTGCCAGGAGCGCGATCCCGCCAAGTGCGAGCTCTACATCGTCGAGGGTGACTCCGCCGGCGGTTCCGCCAAGCAGGGCCGCGATCGCAAGTTCCAGGCGATCCTGCCGCTGCGCGGCAAGGTGCTCAACGTCGAGCGCGCGCGCTTCGACAAGCTCATCTCGTCCGAACAGATCGCCACGCTGATTACCGCGCTGGGTACGGGCATCGGCAAGGACGACTACAAACCCGAAAAGCTGCGCTACCACCGCATCATCATCATGACCGATGCCGACGTGGACGGCGCGCACATCCGCACTCTGCTGCTGACGCTGTTCTACCGTCAGATGCCGGAACTGGTCGACGGCGGCCACATCTACATCGCGCAACCGCCGCTCTACAAGGTCAAGCACGGCAAGAACGAGCAGTACATCAAGGATGACAACGAACTGAACGCCTATCTGCTCAAGATGGGCCTGGACGGTGCCATCCTGACGCCGCGCGAAGGCGCCGATCCCATCGTCGGAGACACGCTGGAAGAACTGGCGCGCGGTTTCCTGGTGGCTGAGGCTGTCATCACCCGGCTGGCAAGCTACATCGACCCGGACGTGCTGCACCTGGTCATGGAAGGCGACATCGAGCTCTCGCTCGTCGACGAAACCGCTGCCCGCGCTTCCGCCGAGCGCCTGCAGGCGGTCGTGCCGCAGGGCGTGCACATCCAGGCCCGCTACGACGACGTCAAAGAGTTCTGGCAACTCGACATCGAACGCATGCACCACGGCAACGTGCGCCGCACGGTGATCGACCACGACTTCCTGTTCTCCGGCGACTACCAGCAGGTGCGTCGCGCGGCTCAGATGATCGCCGGCCTGATCGGCCCTGGTGCCACCATGCGTCGTGGCGAAAAAGGCATGGTCATCAAGACCTTTGCCGAAGGCATCGCCTGGATGCTCAACGAAGTCGAACGCGGCCTCAGCAAGCAGCGCTACAAAGGCCTGGGTGAAATGAATCCCGAGCAGTTGTGGGAAACCACCATGGACCCCGTGGTGCGCCGCCTGCTCAAGGTGCAGATCGACGACGCCATCGCCGCCGACGAGATCTTCACCACGCTGATGGGCGACAACGTCGAACCGCGTCGCGATTTCATCGAGCAGAACGCACTCTACGCACGCAACCTCGACGTTTGATCGTACGCCCAGGGGGTACCCCTCTACCGGCATGAAAAAGGCTCCTCAGGGAGCCTTTTTCGTTTCCAGCGGGCATGTGTGCGTGCCTCGTCGGATGGAGTCCTGCCGATTCTTCACCGGTCCTGCGATTGCCCGGACCGCGTACAGCGCTCGACCATCGATGTGTCTTTCTGTTTCGGTCCGCCGCGACATGCCCGCCGTTGATATGCGGCATCGGCAATTCAAGCGCAGGTGGCGTCCGAAACACGATAATCTTGGCAATATTCGCCTTCGAATGAAATGAAACGCGTTTCGCATTCATTCGATGGCGATTGCACGCGTGCTAAGGCGACAGCAGATGCAGCAACCCCATAGGGTCATGCAGGCGCGCGATGGTGTAGATCATGGCAAAGCACAGTATCGCCACCACGAACGCGATGATGCGTCCGGTGCGGCTGCGGGCACGCTTGAGGGCCAGCGATCCGCACACCACGTAGGCCACCAGGAACAGCAGTTTGGTGATGAGCCAGGGCGTGCGTAATGGATAGAAACCTAATGTTGTCAGCAACGTCAGCGCACTCACCAGCAAGCCTGTGTCGATGGCATAGCTCGCGTAGCGCACGGCCGGTCGCATACCCCAGGTGCGGCCCATCAAACCTGTGAGCCCACGCAGCAAGAACAGCGTTCCACTGGTGCTCGCCAAGGCGATGTGCGTCTGTTTGATGATCGGATAGAGCTCAGCGAGCATAGTGAAATTGCATCAAAAAAGGGAAAGCGCCGATAGCCAGCGAGGCTGCCTGTGTGCAGCCGCAGCCTACCTCATGATCGTCTGACGTTCCACGCGTAAAACCGCGTGGCAAAAGGATCAAATAACGTCAATTGAGTGTGAAGCCATGCTGGCCTGCCGTAATTTCAGCTTACTGAAACCTCGGCCAGTCGTTGCAACCCGTTGCTCACGCCTGACCCTGTCGAACTCATTCTTGCCGGGCGAATCGTTCCCATGCCAGTTGTACCCAGAAAACCTCGCGTCTACGTCGTCGATCACGATGCCGATCTTCGCGCCCACACCATCGGTGGCCTGATTGATTTCGGTTTCGAAGCGGAAGGCTTCCCCGATGCCTCCGCCTTCTACCGCGCGCTGGTACGTACGCCTTGCCACATCGCGCTCATCGACGTCGGCCTGCCCGGTGAAGACGGTTACACGGTGGCGCGCCACCTGCGCGGCGCCACGGGCATCGACATGGGGATCGTCCTGGTGACGGCACGCGACGAAGTCGAGGATCGCATTCGCGGCCTGCGCGATGCCGACCTGCATCTGACCAAACCCGTCGACATGCGCGAGCTGGCGGCCGCCTTGTTCAGTCTCGACCGCCGCCTGTCCGCGTCCACCCAGGGCAATGGCCAGGGCAACGGCCTGCGCGATGCCCTGTGGTCGCTCATCGATTCGGGTTGGACGCTGCATTCGTCGGTCGGCCATCGTGTCCCGCTGACGCATTCGGAACGCATGTTCATGCTGGCACTGGCCGAAGCGCCGGGGCAGATCGTCTCGCGCGAGACGCTGGCGCAAGTGCTTTCCGGTGACGGCGCCGCCGCCGATTACGATCTCCACCGGCTCGATGCATTGGTCAGCCGCCTGCGCCGCAAGTTCGCCGAAAAGGGTGCGGACCTGCCGGTGCGCGCGGTACGCGGCGTCGGCTACCTTTTCATGTCGGCGTAAACCTGACTTCTGCTCATCCTGCGCGGGCGCGAATTGACGCGACCCGTGACAAAGTTGGCGGCCTCTGTCAACAAATTCGTATCACGTCCGGGATCCCTTCTTTACACGTCAATCCCGCATGGATGCTGGCCCCGCGATATGCCAGTGGTATTCAAGCAGGCAAGTGGCGTCGATTCGATTGACAGATCCGTGACTTGTTGGTGATTTAGCGTGATTCAGCGTGCGTGAAATACTGACAAATTTGTAAGAATAATCGTATGACAGTTCGGCGTTGCGGGGCCTCTTATAGGGCCATCTGGCAGTGCGCCGCCGCTCCTCCGATGGACATACGAAGCATGCAAGACAGATATGAGTCTGCCGCGTTGCCTGGCACGCGCGTGGACGCGCGTGGCAACAAATTTGGCCTGCCCCCCGCCATGGGGCGCCGCATGCGCATCGCGGTACTCGACGACGATGCGATTCACCTCGACCTCATTCGCCGTGTAGCCGAATCGCTGGGGCACGATTGCCTGGTCTTCGATCGCGGCCGCACACTGCTGCACGAACTGCGCCGTGAGAGCATCGATCTGCTGATCAGCGATTGGCATTTGCCAGACATTTCGGGCGTCGAGATCGTCAAGTGGGTACGCACCCACATCGATCATCCCCTGCCCATCATCCTGGTTACGGATCACCTCGATGAGCGCGACGTGGTCACCGGGCTCACCAGCGGTGCCGACGACTACATGGCCAAGCCGCTGCGCGTGATGGAACTGAGCGCGCGCGTGCAGGCCCTGTTGCGCCGCAGTTACCCGCACCGGCACCCCAGCGTGCAGCGCCACGGGCCGTACCTGTTTGACACGGTGTCGCGCGTAGCCAGCGTCAACGGCCGCCAGGTCGAATTGAAGAACAAGGAATTCGAACTGGCCTGCTGCATGTTCGCCAACCTCGGTCGTCTGCTGACGCGCAGCTATCTGCGCCAGACCGTGTGGGGCCTGGATGTGGACATCCCATCGCGCAGCCTCGATACGCATATCTCTTCGCTGCGCGGCAAGCTCGCGTTGCGTCCCGAACATGGCTATCGCCTGGTATCCGTCTACGGACAGGGTTATCGCCTCGAAAGCCTGCCCACGCCGGACCTCACCGGCTGAATATTTCTCCTCTCCCGGCGGGGCACGTTCCCGTTCATCCCCTGCTTGCCTTCCGCTCGTCCGTTGCCTGAAATCGGCAACGTGGATGGCGCTCGACCTCAATTCGTATGTCATATTACTAAAGACATATCATTCTCATGCATATCTCACTATTGATGCGTCATTGACTCATTGCAGAGTGCCATGCGGGTGACGAAAACCCCCATGGCGGCCTCTGTCAATCACTGTCAATTCGATGGTTTGAAACCTATTGGATACATAGAGTCGCTCCGCGAAGAACTGAACCCCGCGCCAATGTAGCGCGGCGGTCGCCGGTCAACGAGCCGGCACGAGCGGATAAATGGGAATGACAAGCGAGAATAAGCAGAGGGGCGCGCCGCGCCGTCGGCACGTCGGATCTGTCGTAACACGTATTGCGCGCATGGCGCGCTGGGGCATCGCGGTAGGGGCGGTGCTCACATCGGTACAGGGGTGGGCATCGCTGCGCGTGGCGCAGCTCGAACCCAATCCGTCCACGGTTTCTGCTGGCGGCCTGGTGACCAACACCGTCCGTATCGCCGATACCGACAGCCTGCCCGTCACCACGCCCGGCTCGTTCGACTTCAACATACCGGCCAACGCACGCTACGCCGGCACTGGCACGATTCCCACCGGAACGACCTGCGCCGGCATGGCTGCGGGCGACGCCGGGCCGGGGACGGTAACCTGCTCCGGCATCACGCTCGCTGCCGACCAGACGCTCGTCTTCGAACTGCTGATCCGCCCCATCAATTCGGGCGTCATCACCGTCACCGCGCATACCCCGGACGCCGCGGGCGAAAGCAAGCTCATCACGGTCAACACCGGTGCCGATCTGGGTATCGGCATCAATGCCGCCACTTCGGTTGCCGCTGGCAGCACGCAATCGGTGGTGTTCACGGTGGTCAACAATGGCCCCGACACGTCGCCGTCGTCGACGCTCACTTACAGCGTGCCGCCAGGCTTCAAGCTATCGGGCACGCTCCCGAGCGGATGCGCGGTCTCCGGCGCCACGCTCAATTGCACGCTCAGCGCGCTGGCTTCCAATGCCACCACCACCCTCACCGTGGCGGGCACGATCGGCGTGGGCAATGGATCGACGATCGCCCATACCGCTGACATCCAGGCCGGCGGTGGCGTGGGGGATGGCGTAGACACCAACAACACGGCGACCGTCAGCATGACCGTCACGCCGGGCAGTTCGCTGGCCCTGGCCAAGACGCAATCGGCAACGGGCAATGTCACCGTGGGCGATGCGTTCAATTACATACTCACGCCTACCTACAGCGGCGATTTTCCCAGCGGCGCGCAGATCGTCGACAACATCCCGGCCAATTTCAGTTTCAACGGCAGCAGCTTGTCGTTCTCCAGCAATGGCTGGACGTGCACGGCATCGAGCAAAGACCCCAACCCCGCGCCGACGGTCAGCTGCACCTACAACACCTCGACAGGCACCGCCGGCTACAACCTGGCGCTCGGCACCATCACCATTCCGGTGAAGGCCCTCACCGCTGGCGCCTCGGTGGTCAACACCGCCACGTTGAGCGCATCCGGCGCCACCAGTTCCGCCGGTTCGGTGACCACGGTGGTCATCGATCCGCTGTCGGATTTCAGCGCCAGCAAGAAGAGCAATTGGCTGCAGCAAAAGGTTGTTCCTCTCAACACGCAGTACACGTATACGCTGGCGGCCACCAACGCGGGCCCGTCGGTGTTCACCGGCGCCGTCACCTTGACGGACAGCTTCCCGGCCAGCCTGCAGCTGAATTCCATCGACACCTCCAGCGGCTTGAGCTGCACGGTGAATGGCAACCCGGTCACCCTGGGGGCCACGCTCAACCTCGCCGGCCCGCTGACCATCGTCTGCGTGCGCAACGTCACGGCGCTCGCAGTGAATGGCGCCACCACCGACATCAAGGTCAATGTCCAGGCGACGCAGGAAGCGGCCACCATCGACAATAGTGTCTGTGTGACCACGGCCACCGGTCCGGCCGATCCGAACGGGTCGAACAATTGCGCAACCCTCACGCTCGGTTCGCAGAGCACCACCAACCAGGCCAAGGTCTCGGTGATCAAGCGCGTTGTCGGCGCCGGTGAGTCGACCAGCAACCGCCAGATCGCCGGGCAATCGGTGGTGTGGGAAATCGAAGTCGTCAATGCCGGGCCGGCCACTGCCAACAAGGTGAGCGTGACCGACACCCTCCCCAACCGCGTCGGCACGGCCACCGTCAGTGTGGCGGCGGGGGCGGCGACCATGGGCAGTTGCGCGATCTCGGGCAGTGCGCTGTCCGGTTGCACCATCACCACACTGCCGGTGTGCGTCGCCGGCAGCACCTGCCCGGTCATCACCATCACGGGCAAGCACTATGCCAATGGTGTCAGCGCCAGCGACAACACGACCTCGGTCACCAACAGTGTTTCGGTCCTGGCTGAAACGCCGGCCGACGACACCACCAGCGACAACACCGCTACCGCCACGGCGTACCTGACCGCGCAAGCGGATCTTGCCGTCACCCAGGCGGCCAACCCGGCGCCGGTGCCTGCCGGTCAGTTGCTGACGTATACGTTGACCGTGTCGAACCCGTCGGCCACCGCGTCGAGCCGTGCCTACACGGTGTCCTTGACCGACACCCTGCCCGACAACGTAGTGTTCCTGTCGGCCACTCCAGGTGGCAGCGGGACGTGTACGACCAAGCCGGCGGCAGGCTCGGTGGTCGCCAGCGGCAACAATCAGCTCGTCTGCAATTGGTCATCGATCGATCGCGGCGCGCAGCAGACCGTTACCGTCACCGTCCGACCGCTGGCCGCGCTGATGGGGTCGAACATCACCAATACCGCCACCGTCAGTACGGTGACGCCGGAATTGTCCACGACCAACAACACGACGACGCTGAGCACCCTGGTCAAGGAACCGGCCTACGACCTCGCCGTGCAGAACACCGACGACGTCGATCCGGTGAATACGGGCGATGACGTCACGTACACCATCAATGTCACCAACAACGCGGCCTCCACGGCCGAAAACGTGCGCGTCACCAACGTGTTGCCCAGCGGCACCGGCGCGCCCACCTTCGTCGAGGTCGTTTCCGTCCCCACGGGGGTGACGTACACCACCAATGGCACGTCGGTCGGCGCCGCTGGCGGCAGCATCGTATTCACCATCCCTGCGCTGGGTGGCACCGGGACAGGTTCCACCGGCGAAACCAGCAGCGCGCAGCTCAAGCTCAAGCTGCGCGGCGTCACGCGCGGCTCCTTCATCACCCAGACATCGGTGCAACTGGCCGATGCCACGCTGGCGGCGTACGACCCGCAAAGCAACAACACGGTGAACGAGTCGACCTACTTCCGCTACAAGGCGGACGTGCAGATGGTCTCCAAGCAGGCCATGCGCAGCGGTACCACCACCGCGCAGACGCGGGCCGCCATCGGCGAAGTCTTCGACTGGCTGCTCACCGTGCGCAACAATGGCCCGGAACCGGCCGAGACCACCACCATCAGCGATGCGCTGCCCACCGGCATGGCCGTTGCCGGCACGCCGGTGCTCACCGTCGTCAGTGGCAGCTTCGATCCGGTGGCGCCCACGTGTACCGTCAGCGGCAGCACGGTGACCTGCGCCATCACGACCATGCCGGTGGACGGTGTGGCCACTGTGCGCATTCCAGCGACCTTCAGCGGCACACCCAGCAACGGCACCAGTTTCAGCAACACCGCCAGCATCGTCACCACCGCCTCGGGTGACACCAATGGCGGTGGCGTGCCGACTGCAGGCAACAACTTCAACAGCGGCAGCATCGTCGCGCAGACGTCGACCATCAGCGGTCGCGTGTTTGCCGACACCAACGCCAACGGTACCTACAACAGCGGTGAGACGGGCATCGCCACCACCATCACCTTGAACGGTGTGGATGATGCCGGCACGGCCGTCACCAAGACGGCCACCTCGACGGGGGGTACCTACAGTTTCTCGGTGCCGCCGGGCACCTACACACTGACCGAGACGCAGCCGGCAGCCTACGCGCCGGGCATCACGCGCGCCGGCACGGTCACGGGCACCGGCAGTGTGGCCGGCAGCGTGCCGACCACCGGCACCAACGTCACCAGTGGTCCGAACGGATCGAACGCCAATACCATCGTCGACATCGTCGTCGGCGTGGGAGGCACTTCCGTCAACAACAACTTTGGCGAAGTGAAACTCGCCAGCGTGGCGGGGCGCGTCTACCAGGACACCGACTACAGTGGCAGCCAGGGCGCCGCCGAGCCGGGCATTGCCGCCGTGCGCATCGATCTGTCCGGCACCGACATGTTCGGCAACGCGCAGACACGCGACACCACGTCGGCCACCACCACCGGCGCCTTCAGTTTCACCACCCTGTGGCCGGGCAGCTATACGCTGACCGAAACGCAACCCGGCCTGTATGTGGACGCCACGGATACCGCCGGCAGCGCCGGCGGCAGCACCGCCGTCGACAACATCATCAGCGGCATCACGCTGGCCTCCGACACGCAGGCCACCGGCTATTACTTTGGCGAGCAACTGACGCGCATCCCGGTGGTGGTGTTCGAGGACGCCAACAACGATGGCGTGCCGCAGGCTGGCGATGCCGGCATCACCGGGGTCGTGCTGCGCCTGACCGGCACCGATGCCGGCGGCAATGCGGTGAACATTCTCGCCACCGCCGTCAGCGGTCAGAACGGGCGGTATGAATTCCGCAACGTGCCGGCCTCCAACGCGGCAGGCTACGTCATCACCGAAACCCAGCCGACGGACTACTCGCCGGGCAAGGCCAATGCCAATGGCAACGCCGGCACGGTCGACGTGGCCGGCGGCGGCAACATCATCAACGCGGTGGTGATCCCGGCCGGCAGCGCGCCGGTGACCACGGGCGACTACTACTTCGGCGAACTCACTGGCGGCGGCATCAGCGGCCGCGTCTACCACGACGTCGATGGCAATGGCAGCCAGGGGACGGGCGAATCCGGCCTGTCCGGCGTCACCGTCAGCCTGAGCGGCACGGGCGTCAACGGCAATGCCGTCGCGCTCACCGCCACCACCGACGCCACCGGCGGCTACAGCTTCGGCAATGTCGGCCCCGGCACCTACACGCTCACCGAAACGCAACCGGCGGCCTATGCGCCGGGCATCACGCGCGCGGGTACCGTCAGCGGTACCGGCAGTGCGGCCGGCAGCGTGCCCACCACGGGGACCGGTGTGGTGAGCGGCGCCAATGGATCGAACGCCAACACCATCGTCGGCATCGTGCTCGGCACGGGCGGCGCCAGTTCCACCAACAACAACTTTGGTGAGGTGGTGTATGCCACGCTCGCCGGCCGCGTCTATCACGACGTCGACTACAGCGGCGGCGAAGGCAGCACCGATCCGGGCATTGCCAGTGTGCGCGTGGACGTCAGCGGCACCGACATGTTCGGCAACACCGTATCGCGTACGACGACCTCCGCCGTCACCACCGGCGCGTTCAGTTTCGACACCCTGTGGCCGGGCAGCTACACGCTGGCCGAAACGCAACCGGCGGCCTTCGTCGAAGCCACCGACACCGCCGGCAGTGCCGGCGGCAGCACTGCCGTACACAACAGCATCAGTGGCATCACGCTGGCTTCCAATTCGCAGGCCACCGGTTACTACTTTGGTGAGCAGCTCACGCGCATCCCGGTGGTGGTGTTCGAAGACGCCAACAACGACGGCACGCCACAAGCCGGCGAAAACGGCATCGGCGCGGTTGTGCTCCGTTTGACGGGCACCGACGCCGGCGGCAATGCGGTAGACATTCTTGCCACGGCGGTCAGTGGGCAGGCCGGCCGCTATGAATTCCGCAACGTGCCGGCTTCCAGCGCGGCGGGCTATGTCATCACCGAAACCCAACCGGCGGGCTATTCGCCGGGCAAGGCCAACGCCAACGGCAACCCGGGCGTAGTGGATGCAGCGGGCGGCGGCAATGTCATTCGCAGTGTGATGATTGCGACCGGCAGCGCGCCGGTGACCACGGGCGACTATTACTTTGGTGAGCTCACCGGCGGTGGCGTCAGTGGCCGTGTGTTCTTCGATCGCGATGGTGACGGCCTGCAAGGTTCGGACGAACCCGGCCTCGCCGCAGTGGCGATCCAACTGAGCGGCACGGGTGTCAACGGCAACGCCGTCTCGCTCACCGCCTCCACCGATGCCAGCGGCAGCTACAGTTTTGCCGACGTCGGCCCCGGCACTTACACGCTGAGCGAAACGCAGCCGGCAGCCTACGCGCCGGGCATCACGCGCGCCGGCACCGTGACCGGCAGCGGTAGCGCGGCAGGTAGCGTTCCGCTCACGGGCACCGGCGTATCTTCCGGGCCACGTGGCAGCAATGCCAACAGCATTGCGGGCATCGTGCTGGGCGCCCCGGGCGCCAGCTCGAGCGGCAACAACTTTGGCGAGGTGATCTACGCCACCCTGAGTGGTCGCGTCTATCACGACATCGACTACAGCGGCAGCGAAGGCAGTGCCGATCCGGGCATTGGCAGCGTGCGTGTGGACGCCAGCGGCACCGACATGTTCGGCAACGCGGTGTCGCGCACGGCAACCTCCGCAGCCACCACCGGCGCGTTCAGTTTCGACACCCTGTGGCCGGGCAGCTACACGCTGACCGAGACACAACCCAGCCTGTATGTGGACGCGACCGACACCGCCGGCAATGCCGGTGGCAGCACCGCCGTACACAACAGCATCAGCGGCATCACGCTGGCTTCCAACACGCAGGCCACCGGCTACTACTTCGGTGAGCAACTGACGCGTATTCCGGTGGTGGTGTTCGAAGACGCCAACAACGACGGCGTGCCGCAAGCAGGTGAAAGCGGCATCGGCAGCGTCACGCTCCACCTGACGGGTACGGACGCCAGCGGCAACGCGGTGGATATCCTCGCCACGGTAGTGAGCGGGCAGGCCGGCCGCTATGAATTCCGCAACGTGCCGGCCTCCGGTGCGGTGGGTTACGTCATCACCGAAACCCAGCCGGCGGGTTACTCGCCGGGCAAGGCCAACGCCAACGGCAACCCGGGCGTGGTGGATCCGGCGGGCGGCGGCAACGTCATCCGCAGCGTGGTGATCCCCACCGGCAGCGCGCCGGTGACCACGAGCGACTATTACTTTGGCGAACTCACCGGCGGCAGCGTCGGCGGGCGGGTGTATTTCGATCGCGATGGCAATGGCACGCAAGGCACCGGTGAGCCGGGTCTGTCCGGCGTCACCGTCAGCCTGAACGGCACGGGCGTCAACGGCAACGCCGTCTCGCTCACCGCCATCACCGATGCCAGCGGCAGCTACAGTTTTGCCGACGTCGGCCCCGGCACTTACACGCTGAGCGAAACGCAACCGGCGGCTTACGCGCCGGGCATTACCCATGCCGGCACCGTCACGGGCACCGGCAGCAGCGTAGGCTCGGTGCCTGCCAGCGGTAGCGGCGTGACCGCCGGGCCGCGTGGCAGTAATGCCAACAGCATTGTTGGTATCGTGCTCGGTACGCCGGGTTCGGAATCGACGGCCAACAACTTCGGCGAAGTCATCTACGCCACGGTGGCGGGCCGCGTCTATCACGACATCGACTACAGCGGCAGCGAAAGCAGCACCGATCCGGGCATTGCCAGCGTGCGTGTGGACGCCAGCGGTACCGACATGTTCGGCAACACGGTGTCGCGCACGGCGACTTCCGCAGCCACGACGGGTGCGTTCAGTTTCGACACCCTGTGGCCGGGCAGCTACACGCTGACCGAAACCCAACCGGCGGCTTTCGTCGACGCCACCGATACGGCCGGCAGCGCCGGCGGCAGTGCGACCGTCGACAACACCCTCAGCGGCATCACGCTGGTTTCCAACACGCAGGCCACCGGCTACTACTTTGGCGAACAGCTCACGCGCATCCCGGTGGTGGTGTTCGAAGACGCCAATAACGATGGCGTGCCGCAAGCGGGCGACACCGGCATCGGCAGCGTGGTGTTGCATCTGACCGGCGTCGATGCTGGCGGCAACGCGGTGGACATTCTCGCCACGGCCGTCAGCGGGCAAGCCGGCCGCTATGAATTCCGCAACGTGCCGGCCTCCGGCGCGACGGGTTATGTCATCACCGAAACCCAACCGGCGGGCTACTCGCCCGGCAAGGCCAATGCCAACGGCAACCCCGGCGTGGTGGATGCGGCGGGTGGCGGCAACGTCATCCGCAGCGTGGTGATTGCGACCGGCAGCGCGCCGGTGACCACGGGCGACTATTACTTTGGCGAACTCACCGGCGGCGGTGTCGGTGGCCGCGTGTTCTATGACCGTGACGGCAGCGGCGTGCAGGGGTCCGGCGAACCGGGCCTGGTTGGCGTCGTCATCACGCTGACCGGCACGGGCGTCAACGGCAACACGGTGTCACTGACCACCACCACCGATGCCACCGGCAGCTACAACTTTGCTGACGTCGGTCCGGGCACCTACGTGCTCACCGAAACGCGTCCCACCGGTTATCTGCCGGGGCTGACGCACGCCGGTTCGGTTACCGGCACCGGCAGCACGGCGGGCACGGTGCCCACCAGTGGCACCGGTGTGACCGCCGGCACGCGCGGCAGCGATGCCAACAGCATCGTCAGCATCGTGCTGGGCACGCCCGGCGCCGGCTCTGCCGGCAACACCTTCTCGGCCACCAAGGCGGCCAGCCTGGCGGGCTCGGTATATGGCGACGTGGCGCCCGCCAATGGCGTGCATGACGCTGACGAGGCCGGCATTGCCGGCGTGCGCATCGTCGTCAGCGGGACGGATTTCTACGGCAACAGCGTCGCGCACGAACTGACCACCGACGCCAGCGGCCAATACAGCGCCGGCGACCTGCTGCCCGGCACCTATCAGATCGACGAAACGCAACCGGCGGGCATCCTCGACGGGCCGGAAAGCCTCGGCACGGTCAGCGGCGCGCCGCGCGGCACGGCCAACCCGGCGGCCACCAACGATCGCTTCGGCAATATCGTGCTGGCGGCCGAAGAAGCTGGCGTCGCGTACGACTTCGGCGAGCGTGGCGGCCAACTCGGCGGCTACGTCTACGTCGACAGCAACAAGGACGGCGTGCGCCAGGTCACCGAACCGGGCATCCCCGGGGTCACCCTGACGCTGACCGGCCAGACCGCCAGCGGTACGGCGGTCAGCCTGACCGTGCAGACCGACGCCAATGGCCAATACGCCTTCAGCGGCGTGCTGCCGGCCAACGATGCGGGCTACACCGTGACCGAAACGCAGCCCATCACCTATGCCGATGGCCTGGACACGGCCGGTCAGGTGGCCGGTGTGGCCAGCGGTGTGGCGGGCAACGACGTCATCCGTGCCATCGCCTACAAGGGCGGTGATGGCGACGGCTATAACTTCGGCGAGCTGGGCGCTTCGCTCAGCGGCCTGGTCTACACGGACGTCAACGGCAATCGCGTGCGCGAGCTGGGCGACCTGCCCCTGGCCGGCGTCACCCTCACGCTGACCGGCACCGACGCCACCGGTCTGGCCGTCACGCGCACCACGCTGACGCTGGCCGACGGCAGCTATCGTTTCGACGATCTGCCGGTGCCCAACGCGAGCGGCTTCACCCTCACCGAAACGCAGCCGACCGGCTACGACGATGTCGGTGCCACCGCCGGGACCCTCGGCGGTTCGGTGCCCAACGCCAACCAGATCGTGGTGGCCTTCACCACGGCAGGCGGCAACGGCAGCGGCTACGACTTCTTCGATCGCAGCAACGTGCCCTCTTCGTTGTCCGGCACGGTGTGGCGCGATACCGACCACGACCGCTTGCGCGATGTCGACGAAAGCACCATCGCGGGGTGGTCCGTGGAGCTGCTCGGCTGTGCCGACGGCGCCGCCACCTGTGTCGACGGCAGCCGTGTGCTGCGCAACACCACCATCACCACCAACGACGGCGACTACCGTTTCGAGAATCTGGTGCCCGGTGAATACCAGGTGCGCTTCCGCACGCCTGCCGGTCTGGTCATCGGCGGCGCGTGGCCGACCGACCCGGTCATGAACAGTGCCAACGGGGCATACCCCACGGCCAGTGGGCAGACGCCGCGCGCCACCATCGCGGCGCGCGTGGGCACGGCGGCACAGATCATCAACCAGGATCTGCCGCTCGACCCCGGCGGTATCGTCTACGACAGCCTCAGCGCCGAGCCCATCGCCGGCGCCGTGGTGACCCTCAATGGTCCGGTCGGTTTCGATGGCGCCACTCAGCTCTTGGGGGGCAGCGCCCAGGTCACCACCGGCGCTGACGGCTACTACGACTTCTTCCTGCTGTCGGGGGCGCCGGCGGGCACGTACACGATCAGCATCACGCCGCCCTCCGGTTATGGTGAATCGCTCACCTACCCGGCCAGCACCGGCCCGCTCAATACGCAGAGCTGCAGCGCCCCCGGCGGCGTGGTGGACAGCAACACCAATGCGCCTTGCGTGGTGAGCAGCCTGAACGCGCCCGCACCGGGCGTGGCCAGCGCGTATTACCTGAGCTGGCAGATGCCGGCCGGCGGTGGCCAGCACGTGGTCAACAACCACATTCCGCTGGACCCGCAAGGCACCGGTGCGGTCATCGATCTGCGCAAGACCAGCAGCAAGCTGACCGTCAAGAAGGCCGAGCTGGTGCCCTACGTCATCACCGCCCGCAACACGCGCGCCGTGGCCGTAGGCAATGTGGTCATCACCGACACCCTGCCGCCGGGCTTCAAGTACGTGGAAGGTTCGCTGACCCTGCAGAACCTGCCGGGTGGCGTCATCCAGACCGTCACGCCGACGCTCAATGGCCGCCAGATCACCTTGCCGGCGCAGACCTTCGCCGCCAACGAGAGCAAGCGCATCACGCTGGTGGCCGGCGTCGGGGTCGGCGTGGGTGAGGGCCAGTACGTCAACCAGGTGGTGGCCAACCAGGGCGCCAGCGGTCAGCAGTTGTCGAACATCGCTACCGCGGCGGTGCGCGTGGTCGCCGATGCCCTGTTCGATTGCACTGATGTGATCGGCAAGGTGTTCGACGACAAGAACGCCAATGGCTACCAGGACGAAGGCGAGCCGGGTATTCCCAATGTGCGCGTGGCAACCGTCAACGGCCTGTTGGTGACCACCGACGCCGAAGGCCGCTACCACATCGCCTGCGCGGCCATCCCGAAGGAGGGCACGGGCAGCAACTTCGTGCTCAAGCTCGATGAGCGCACCCTGCCCAGCGGCTACCGCGTCACCACCGAGAACCCGGCGGACGAACGTGTCACGCGCGGCAAGGCGGCACGCATCAACTTTGGCGCCACCGTGCATCGCGTGGTGCGTTTCGACCTGCAGGCGGCCGCCTTCGACGAAGGCAAGACGACGCTCTTGCCGGCCTATGACAAACACATCGACACGGTGATCGCGGCGCTGGCCGAACGTCCCTCGATCGTGCGCCTGTCCTATCGCGGCGCCAGTGAGGCGGCCAGCCTGGCCGATGCACGCATCGCAGCCTTGCGCGAGGCGCTGCTGACGCGCTGGCGACGGCACTGCGAAGCGGCCGGGCGCCCGTTCTTCAACCTGGACATCGAAGTCGAGCGCAGCACGGAGGCCCAGCAATGAGCCGCCTTGCCGCGCCCCGCCGTACGCCTTCGACCCGGAACCAGAACGAGCAGTCTTTCATGAACAAGAAGTTACCGCGCCGACTTGCTCTTTCCAGCGCCGTCGCCGGCGTATGCCTGGGCATCGGCGTCGCCGCCGCACAACAACCGAACACCGCTCCGTGGTGTGTGGGTGAAGCGCGTGGCCGCATGGCCGACCGCTGTGCGCCCGATGTGCGTGCCCGTGAAATCGATGGCATCGACCATCTGCCCGCCAACGGCGAGCGTGAGCTGCCGCGCATGACATTCATATTGGGCGATCAGCGTGCCCTGCCGGCCATGCCGGCGCCCGTCGTGCCCGGTGTGCCCGGTGTGCCGTCAACTGTGCCGCCCGCCGAGCCGCGCAGCGGCGTGGACGTGAACACGCCGCATTTCGAGTCGGGTGAAGATGCCCTGCTCGATGCCGATCGCCAGCGCCTCGACGCCATCGTCGCCCAGGTCAAGGGGCACGCCGAGCTGCGCTTCGAGATCATCGGCCACACCGATGTACAGCGCCTGAGTCGCGCCCGCCAGAAGGTCTTTGCCGACAACCATGCGCTCGGCCTGGCGCGCGCCAACCAGGTCGGTCAGTACCTGACCGCGCAACTGGGTCTGCCGGCCAGCGCCTACGTCGCCAGCAGCAAGGGGCCGGACGAGCCGGTCGCCACGCCGCCTGAAGACCGTGGCAACTGGGCCGCCAACCGGCGCGTGGAAGTCCGCGTGTACTGGCGTGACGCCCCCGTCGCCGCGCCGGTAGTGGCTGCCGCGCCGGCACCGGCCGTGGTCGTTGCGCCGGTCGACCCGACCGAGTGCGGCATGCTCACGCCCTACACCGAGAACGACGGCCCGGTGCGCGTCACCATCGACGGCACGCCCACCGTCGGCCAGGACAGCAGCAGCGCCGATCGTCAGCGCTGCACCGACGTGCGCCTCGAACGCAATGATCTGCGCCTGCAGTACGACAACCTGTCGATGCCGCGCCGCCTGTCGGCGTCGGCCTGGCCGACCACCATCGTGGCCGGCGACAGCGTGCGTTTTGCCGCCTTCAGCAATTACCGCCTGTTCATCGCGCGCGCCGAACTGCGCTTGTTCACCGCCAACGATGTCAAGCAGGCCAGACCGCTGGCGACCCTGGCCCTGGACGATGACTGGCGCGGCCAGTGGCAAGTGCCGGCCGGGCTGCTCGAACGTTTTGCCGACGCCGCCGGTGGCAAGGTCTACTACCGCCTGCGTGTGTACGACAAAGCCGGGCGCTACGACGAAACCGACGACTACAGCCTGACCGTGGCCGAACGTCATGTGCCGCAGACGCCGGCACCCGATGCCGACAAGGAACTGCTGCGCGCCTATGGCGAGAGCCGCGTCACCGTCACCAACATTCCGCTGGCGGCCGGCACCCTGACGGCGAGCGGCAAGGACATCCGCCCTGGCCAGACGGTGCGCGCCTTCGGCTTCGATGTGCCGGTGGACGACAACGGCCGCTTTGTCTTCCAGCAACTGGCGCCGCGCCGCGTGCAGACCGCCGAGATCGCCGTGCGCGAGGCCGACGGACGCGAACGGATCTATCGCCGCGACCTTACGCTGCCCAATGACGATTGGTTTTTCGTCGGGCAGGCCGACCTCACCGTCGGCCGCAACAACGTCAGCGGCCCGGCGCAACTGGTCAGCGGCGACGACAGCAAGCGCTATCGCGGCGACACCTGGAGCGAAGGCCGCCTGGCGTTCTATACCAAGGGACTGCTGGGCGAGCGTTGGACGCTGACCAGCAGCGTCGACACTGAAGAGCGTGCCCTGCAGGACCTGTTCCGCAATTTCGACCGCAAGGATGCGACCTCGCTGTTCCGCCGCACCGATCCGTCGGATACCTGGGCCACCTTCGGCGACGACTCCACCAGCATCGAGGATGCGCCCACCCAGGGCCGTGTCTACCTGCGTGTGGACGATGGCCGTTCGCACGCCATGTGGGGCAACTACAAGCTCAATTTCGGCGACACCGCGCTGACGCAGGTGAGCCGCAGCCTGTATGGCTTCGAAGGCCGTTACCTGGGCGATGAGGCCAGCGAATCCGGCCAGGCGCGCATCAAGGTCGATGCTTACGCCGCCGAGCCGGGCACGCTGGCTGCCCGCGAAGAGTTTCGCGGCACCGGCGGTTCGCTCTACTACCTGCGCAACCAGGACGTCACCAGCGGCGCCGAAAAGGTCTTCATCGAAGTGCGCGACAAGGATTCGGGTCTGGTTCTGTCGCGCCGGCAACTGGTACCGGCTTCCGACTACGACATCGATTACCTGCAGGGGCGCGTCGTCCTCACCGCACCGCTGCCCAGCCTGTCGGACGACGGCACGCTGGTGCGTGCCGGCGCCCTCGTCGGGATGCCGGTGTACCTGGTGGTCGACTATGAGTACACGCCGCTGGCCGGCGAACTCGATACGCTCGCCGCCGGTGGCCGCGTGGCCTGGTGGGCCAATGACAACGTCAAGTTGGGTGTCACTGCGGCGCGTCAGACCCAGACCGGTGGCGACCAGAATCTAGGGGGCGCCGACATCACCCTGCGCAAGAGCGAGACCACCTACCTCAAGGCCGAAGTGGCACGCAGCAAAGGCCCCGGCACCGGGCAGACCAGCTCGCTCAATGGCGGTTACACCTTCAGCGGTACCAGCGGGGCGATCGGCGACGATGTGCGCGCCAACGCCTGGCGCGTCGAAGGCCAGGCCGACCTGCAGGACTATGGCGTGGGCAAGGGAGGCCGCATCGGCGCCTACGTACAGCGCCGCGACGCCGGTTTCTCGGCGCCGGGGCAGCTCACCAGCAATGCCTCCAACCAGGTTGGCCTGTCGGCGGCGCTGCCCGTCACCGACAAGCTCGACGCACGCCTGAAGGCCGATCGTCGCGACGAGGTCGATGGCTACAACACCACCGCCGCCGAAGCGCAACTGGGCTATCGCATCAGCGAACGCTGGAAACTGTCCGTGGCCACGCGCCACGACGACAAGGGCGCCGACAGCGTCAATACCAGCACCAGTTACCCTGGCAGCCTTGCCGTGTCGGGCCAGCGTACGGATGTCGCCGTGCAGGCCGATTACGGCGTCGACGCCTGGGGCGCCTACGGCTTTGCCCAGAAGACAGCACAGCGCACCGGTACGCGCCAGGACAACGACCGTATCGGCGCTGGCGGCCGCTATCGCCTTACCGACAAGTTCGGCCTCAATGGCGAAGCGTCGACCGGTGACGGCGGCTTTGGCGGCAAGGCTGGGGCGGATTACCAGTACGACGACCGGTCCAGCGTGTATATGACCTACGTGCTGGATACGGGCCGCACCGACGAGAATGTGACCGGGCGTGGTGGCAACCTCGTCACCGGCCTGAAGTCGCGCGTCGGCGACGGACTCGACGTCTACACGGAGCACCGCCAGAGCACCGGCACGCAGCCGAGCCTGACGCACGCCTACGGGTTGCAATATGCCCCCGACGCACGCTGGACCCTGGGCGCCGGTTTCGAGAACGGCACGCTGGAAGCCGAAACCACCGGCGCCATCGATCGCGACGCCGTGACCTTGTCGGCCGGCTATTCGACCGACCGCGCCAAATACGCGGGTGGGATCGAATACCGGCGCGACGCCAGCGTCACCGAACGGCGCACCAGTTGGCTGCTCAAGAACGCCTGGAGCTACAAGGTCGGGGTCGATGCGCGCTGGATCGGCAAGCTCAACTGGGCGGACAGCGACAGCAGCGGTGGCGGCTGGGCCGCGGCCAAGTACACCGAAGCGGTGCTCGGCTACGCCTTCCGGCCGGCCTTCGACGACAAGCTCAACCTGCTGTTCAAGTACACCTACATGTTCGACCTGTCCTCACCTGGACAGGTGACGACCAGCGAGGTGGCGAACAACGCGCTGGTGAGCACCGGCAGCGAATACCAGCAGCGCAGCCATGTCTTCGCGATCGATGCGACCTATGACCTGGCCCCGCGCTGGACACTGGGCGGCAAGTACGCTTGGCGCCTGGGCGAACTGCGCAACAGCCGCGACAGTTCTTCGCCATGGTTCCGCAGTGCGGCCGAGCTGGCCATTGTGCGCGTGGACTGGGACGTCATTCGCCAGTGGGACTGGATGGTCGAGTTGCGCACGCTGCGCGCGCAAGACCTGGGCGACCGCAAGAGCGGTTGGCTGACGGCGCTCTACTACCACGTGAATGAAAACGCCAAGGTCGGCGGCGGCTACAACTTCACGCGCTACTCGGACGACCTGACCGACATGAGCTACCGCAGCCGCGGCTGGTTCATCAACGTGCTGGGCAAGTTCTGAGCACCGCCCGCCACCGGCGCCTTGGCGCCGGTGGCGGGCTGCTCCGCACCGTCAGGCCCGACTCTTGCGGCAGGCAGGATCAATCGCCCGGAGTCCCTACCGTGAACGTCCTCGTCGTCGATGTCGGAGGCAGCTTCGTCAAGGTCTGCCACACGCCCAGCCGCGAAGTGCGGCGCTTCGAATCCGGTCCGCAACTGACGCCGCAGGGGCTCATGGCCGGCTTGGACGAGATTTGCCGCGACTGGCAATACGACGTGGTGTCGGTCGGCTACCCGGGGCGCGTGGGTGCCGGGGGCCCTTGCGATGAACCGGGCAATCTGTCGGGCGGCTGGGTCGGATTCGATTTCGACGCCGCCTTCGAGCGCCCGGTCAAGATCGCCAATGACGCCGTGCTGCAAGCGCTCGGTGGCTATGATGGCGGCAAGATGCTGTTCCTGGGCCTGGGGACCGGGCTGGGCGCCGCCCTGGTCGACGACGGTCTGGTGGTGCCGCTCGAACTCGGCGAGTTGCCCTGCGACGGCGACATCCTGTTCAACCGCATCGGCCAGGCCGCACTCGACGAACATGGCAAAGGCCCTTGGTTGCATCTGGTGCGCCAATGGGTGGATGCCTTCCGCATCGCCTTCCTGGCCGACTATGTTCTGCTCGGCGGCGGCAACGCCGCCCTGGTCGACCCCTTGCCCGACAAGACGCGTCGCGGTGGCAACGAAGACGCTTTCACCGGCGGCGTGCGCCTGTGGGAAGAAGGCGTGTCGCACCGCGCCCTGTCGACCCAGCGTATCTGGTCGGTGGTCTGACGCCCCTGGCCGCGCGCCGCTATGCCGGCAGCGCCTGTACCGCCAGCATGCGACCGAAATGACTGTCTTCGCCCCGTGTGGCGAGCGCCTCGAAATCCCCGCTTTCCACGATCCGGCCCACCTCCATCACGCAGATGCGTGACAAGCCGCGCAGCGTGGCCAGCCGATGGGCGATCACCAGCAGCGTGGTATCGGTTGGCAGCGCCGCCAGCAGGCGAGCCATCACGCGCTGTTCGGTGTGGCCGTCGAGGGCCGACGTGGCCTCGTCGAGAATCAGCATCTGCGGCTGCCGGCACAGCGCCCGCGCAATGCCCACGCGCTGACGCTCGCCGCCCGACAGCGCATAGCCGCGTTCGCCCACCACCGTGGCGGCGCCCTGTGGCAGGCGGGTGATGAGATCGTCCAGGCAGGCCACCAGGCAGGCCTGTTCAAAAACGGTGTCGTCGACCTCGCGCATGAGCGTGATGTTCTCGCGCAGCGACAGGTTGAAAAGCTCGGTCTCCTGCAGCACCACCGAAACCTTGGCCGACAGCGCGTCGTGGCCGATATCCGTCAGCGCCACCGCGCCGCTCGGGGCTTGCAGCGCCAGCGTTCCCTGCTGCGGGCGATACAGGCCCAGCAGCAGGCGGGTGAGGGTCGACTTGCCGGAACCGGAGGGGCCCGCGATGCCGAGGCGTTCGCCACGGGCGATATCCAGGTCGAGATCGTCGAGCGCGCGGCGTTGGCCGTAGTCGAAACCCACCCCGCGCGCCGACAGGCGATGCCAGTCGGCCGGAAACGCCTGCACGCCGATCTGAGGCGTGGTCTCGTCGAACAGCGGCATCATGCGCGCCAGGTCGGCGTAGCGTTCCACCAGCGCCTGGAAACGGTCGGCGAAGTTCATCGCCGTCTGGCGCAGCGTATTGAAGTACGTGCTGTATGCCACCACCATGCCGACGCTGACCAGATCGTGCAGCACGGCCGCCGCCAGCCCGCCCAGGAACACCGCCCACGCCAGCGCGTTGTGCACCTGGAAGCACATCCACTTGGTGGTGTGAAGGCGCACCCGTTCATGGCCCAGGTCACGTGTGATGCGCTCACGCGCCGCCACGCGGCCGGCCATGTTCTGGCTCGCCCCCAGCGCCTTGACGGCCAGGATGTTGGCGGCGGTTTCCACCAGCACTCCGCTGGCCTGCTCGGCCGACGCGTTGATGCGCGACGACAGGCGCGCCACCGCGCGATCGAAATGCAGTTCGATCATCACCAGGGCGCCGACGTAGACGACGAAGAACAGTACGGTGGCCGGATGCAGCAGCAGGCACGCCAGCGCCGTACCGACCAGGGCCACCATCGGTGGCACCACGTCGTTGTGGAAGTTGACCCAGTCACGCACGGCGTCCGCACCGGTGAGGATGCGCTGCGCCTTGTTGCCCGTGCCTTCCTGCTGATGCCAGCTGAGCGAGCAGTCCATCAAGCGCTCGAAGCCCCACACCTTGGCGCGGTAGCGCGCGCTGACGGCGTACTGGCCGAGCATGCGGCGGCTGCGCAGGCGCAGCAGGGCGTTGACGGCACTGGTGAGGGCCAGCGTGGCGATGATCCACACCAGTGGCCACAGGCTCTGTCCGGGCTGATGGTCGAGCAGGACGTTGACCATCAGCCCGATCAGGAAGGGCGGCAGGAACTCATAAGCCTGCCCGGCGAGAAACACCGTCAGATGCCAGGCATAGCGTCGGCGATCTTCGGCCAGGAACAGCCTGATCGCGCGCGTCACCCTGCGCAGGGGCGAAATGGCGGGGGTCGGATTCATCGCGCGGCGCGCCGTAACATGACAGGCGCCTACCTTAGCCGCCGCCGGCATGCCGCGTTTGATCGCAATTGCTCTATGGCGGCCCGCGAATCGCCCTCAGATATCCAGGACCAGCCGTGTGCCCTTGCAGCCGGACACACACGGCAGGATCAATGCACCAGCGGCGCGCTCGGTCTGCGACAGATAGCCGTCGCGGTGCTCCGGCTGGCCTTCCAGGACCGTCGTCAGGCAGGCGCCGCACACCCCTTGTTCGCACGAGGTCACCAACGGCACGCCGGCGGCGCGCGCGGCGGCCAGGATGGTCTGCCCCGGCGCCACGGTGCAGCGCTGTCCACTGCGCTGGAACACCACTTCGAAGCCGGCGCTGGTGGCCACGGGCCCGGCGCCGCCGCCGAAGGATTCGCGATGCACCGCATGCGCCGGCCAGCCGGTCCTGGCGGCGCCGTCCACCACCAGTTCCATGAGGGCCGCCGGACCGCACACGTAGAGCGCATCCCCTGTCTGCGGCGCGCGCTCGGCGAGGACGCCGGCCAGCCGCACGCGCGCGGCCATCTCGTCGAGACCGAAGTGGAAGTTCACCCGGTGGCTGGCCGGGTGGGCCGCCAGGAAATCCGCGAACGCGGCATGCTCGCGGCTGCGCGCGAAGTAATGCAGGCTCACGTCGGCACCGCTGGCGACCAGGGCTCGGAACATCGCCAGGATCGGTGTGATGCCGATGCCGCCGGCCACCAGGATGTGACGCGTAGCGTTGTCGTCGAGCGCGAACAGGTTGCGCGGCGCGCGCACCCGCAGCGTATCGCCAAGCGCCACCTTGTCATGCAGGCTGGCCGAACCACCGCGCGAAGCAGCCTCGCGTTTGACGGCAATGCGGTAGCAATGCGTTTCTTCCGGGCCGTTGAACAGCGAATACGGGCGCGCCAGTCCGCCCGGCAGTTGTACTTCGACGTGAGCGCCTGCTGACCAACCGGGCAGTGGCGTGCCCGCCGCCGGCACCAGTTCGAAACTGCGTACCTCCTCGGCCTCCAGGCGGATGGCGCGTACCCGCATCGGCGTGACCAGCGTGTCGTTGAGCGTGTTCATGCGGCGGCCTCCACGATGTCGCGCACGGCGCGGCGTGCCTCGGCGGCCAGGGCCGCCATGTCCACGCCCGCCACGGTGCCTTCCGCGACGACCGTGCGGCCGCCCACCAGCAAGGCCTTCAGGCGTGCCCGCCCGCCGCATGCCACGGGGGCGATGCCCACGTCATGGATACCGAAGTAGCGCGGATCATCGTCGAGCCGATATACCGCGATGTCCGCCGCCCGGCCCGGTGCCAGCGTGCCGATGGCTTCCAGGCCAAGGATGCGGGCGCCACCGGCGGTGCCCCAGCGCACCACGTCTTCCACGCGGGGGGCGGCGCGTGCCGGCTCGCCTTCGCCGCCGCGATACAGGGCGCGTGCGCGGTCGCCTTGTGCGGCGCGCTGCATGAGCCAGGCGGCGTGGGTCTCGGAGATCATGTCCGCGGCCTCGTTGGACGCCGCGCCATCGACCCCGATGGACACCGGGGCCCCTGCCGCCTCCAGCGCCATCACCGGGGCGATGCCGCTGGCCAGGCGGCCATTGCTTTGCGGGCAGTGGGCGATGCCGGTGCCGGTCTGGCCGAGCAGCGCGATCTCGTCGTCGTCGAGTTTGACGAGGTGGGCAAACCATACGTCCGACCCCAGCCAATCGATTTCGGCGGCGAAGCGGATCGGTGAGGTGCGATGCTTGGCGTGCACCACGTCCTGGTAGTTGACCGTCTCGGACAGATGCGAATGAAGGCGGATGCCGAGCCGCCGCGCAGTGGCGGCCGCTTCGCGCAATTCGGCGGGGCTCATCGAATGCGGCGGCGTGGTCGGCGCCATCACCACCCGGCGCATGCCGTCGGGTGCCGCGTCGTGGTACTGCGCGACCAGCCGTTCCATGTCGGCGAGGTAATCGTCAAACTTTTCGGCGCGCAGTGCGCTGGGGAGTTCGGCCTCCAGTTGCCGTGTGATGGTTGCCCCGCCGCGGCACAGTACGAAGCGCAGGCCGAGCTTGTCGGCTTCGTCGAACAGGATGGCGGAGGCGTCGAAGGACATGCCGGGGTAGTACATGTAGTTGTGGTCGGCGATGGTGGCGCAGCCGGATAGCGCCAGTTCGATGAGGCCGATGCGGGCGGCCAGGCGAAAGCGGGTTTCGTTGAAGGTGGCGCGGTAGCGGTAGGGGGTGGCGGCGAGCCAACTTGTCAGCGGTTGGTCGATGCCGTAGGGGTCGCCTTTGAGCAGGGCCTGGAAGAGGTGGTGGTGGGTGTTCACCCAGGCGGGGTAGACGACGCAGTCGGTGGCGTCGAGGATGCGTTCGCCGGTTTGGGCGTTGAGCTGGCCGAGGGCGGCGATCTTGCCATCGGTGATGCGGATGTCGGGGCCGGGGTGGCGTTCGTCTGTGCCGTGGGCGCCGGTCAGGATCGCGGCGGCGTTCTTGATCAGCAGTGATGTCATGTGCATTCTCCTTGGGGCTTCTCTGTTTTCCTGGCTGCTTCGCTTTTGCTGATGTTCGTTGGCCTGGCTTGATCGCCCGGCTCTTGTTGCTTGGGCCTTCGCTGTTCTTGGTTGCCTTGGTCTTGCTTGCGTGCGTTGGCCGGGACTCGCCCCGGCGGGCGAGTTACTTTCTTGTATCGACAAGAAAGCTAACCAAAGAAACGACCCCCACATCCCCGCCGCCTTCGGCGGTCCCCTGCGCTGCTCGCTTGAGAAGGCG
>JASGFB010000050.1:0-30155 GCA_047605765.1 Rhodocyclaceae bacterium | reverse complement strand
CGGGCACCGACCACGCCGGCATCGCCACGCAGATCGTCGTCGAACGCCAGCTCGATGCGCAGGGCGTGTCACGCCATGACCTGGGCCGCGACAAGTTCATCGAAAAAGTGTGGGAGTGGAAGGAATACTCCGGCAGCACCATCACGCGCCAGATGCGCCGACTGGGCACCTCGCCCGACTGGTCGCGCGAACGCTTCACGATGGATGCCGGCCTGTCCACCACCGTGACGCAGACCTTCGTGCGCCTGTACCGCGAAGGGCTCATCTACCGGGGCAAGCGGCTGGTCAACTGGGACCCGGTGCTGGGCACGGCAGTCTCCGACCTCGAGGTGGTGTCGGAAGAAGAAAACGGCCACCTGTGGCACCTCACGTATCCGCTGGCCGACGGCTCGGGCCATCTGACGGTGGCCACCACGCGCCCCGAGACCATGCTGGGCGACACCGCCGTGATGGTCCACCCGGAAGACGAGCGCTACCAGCACCTGATCGGCAAGGCCATCGCCCTGCCCCTGACCGGCCGTGAGATCCCCATCATCGCCGACGCCTACGTCGACCGCGAATTCGGCACCGGCTGCGTCAAGGTCACGCCCGCGCACGATTTCAACGACTACGCGGTGGGCCAGCGCCACAACCTGCCGATGATCAGCGTGCTGACCCTCGACGCCAAGATCAGCGACGACGCACCAGAGAAATACCGCGGTCTCGACCGCTTCGAGGCGCGCAAGCAGATCGTGGCCGACTTCGAAGCGCTCGGCCTGCTCGACAGCGTCAAGGCGCATACCCTGCAAGTGCCGCGCGGTGACCGCACCGGCGTGGTCATCGAACCGATGCTCACCGACCAATGGTTCGTGGCGGTGAACAAGCCGGGCCCGGATGGCACCAGCATCGCCCAGAAGGCGCTGGACGTCGTCGAATCCGGCCAGATCAAGTTCGTGCCCGAAAACTGGGTCAATACCTATTACGCCTGGATGCGCAACCTGCAGGACTGGTGCATCTCGCGCCAACTGTGGTGGGGCCATCAGATCCCCGCCTGGTATGGCGACGACGGCCGCTGCTGGGTCGCCCACGACGAAGCCGAGGCCAAGACCCTGGCCGCCGCCGACGGCTATATGGGTGCGCTGACGCGCGACAACGACGTGCTCGACACCTGGTATTCGTCGGCGCTATGGCCGTTCTCGACCCTCGACTGGACGCCCGACTACCCGGCCCAAAGCAACCCGGCGCTCGATCTGTATCTGCCGTCGACGGTGCTGGTCACCGGCTTCGACATCATCTTCTTCTGGGTCGCGCGCATGGTCATGATGACCTGCCACATCACCGGCAAGATCCCGTTCAAGCACGTGTACGTCCACGGCCTGATCCGCGATGCGGAAGGCCAGAAGATGAGCAAGTCGAAAGGCAACGTGCTCGACCCCATCGATCTGATCGACGGCATCTCGCTGGACGACCTGATCGCCAAGCGCACCACCGGCCTGATGAATCCGAAACAGGCCGAGAGCATCGCCAAGAAGACCCGCAAGGAATACCCGGAAGGCATTCCCGGCTTCGGCACCGACGCCCTGCGCTTCACCTTCGCGTCACTGGCCAGCCCCGGACGCGACATCAAGTTCGACATGCACCGCTGCGAGGGCTACCGCAACTTCTGCAACAAGTTGTGGAACGCCACGCGCTTCGTGCTGATGAACTGCGAAGGCAAGGACTGCGGGCTCGACACGCATGGCCCGGATGCCTGTGACGGCAGCTATCTCGATTTCTCGTTCGCCGACCGCTGGATCGTCAGCCGCCTGCAGCGGGTGGAAGCCGACATCGCGCGCTACTACACCGACTACCGGCTCGATCTGGCTGCGCGCGCGATTTACGAACTGGTGTGGGACGAGTACTGCGACTGGTACCTGGAACTGGCCAAGGTTCAGATCAATACCGGCAACGAAGCCCAGCAACGCGCCACCCGCCGTACCCTGGTGCGCGTGCTGGAAACGATCCTGCGCCTGGCCCACCCCTTGATTCCGTTCATCACCGAAGAACTGTGGCAGACCGTCGCCGAGGTGGCCGGCCGCCGCGACGTACCGTCGATCAGCGTGGCACGCTACCCCGAAACGAGCGCCGAGCGCATCGACGAGAGCGCCGAGACGCGGGTGGCCCAGCTCAAGGAGATGATCAACGCCTGCCGCAGCCTGCGTGCCGAGATGAACCTCTCACCGGCGCAGAAGGTACCGCTGCTGGTGGCGGGCGACGAGGCCACGGTCAAGCTCATCGCGCCCTACGTGGCGGCGCTCGGCAAACTGTCGGACGTCAGCGCCAGTGGTGCGGAGCTGCCCGCTTCGCCGGCACCGGTGCAGGTGGTTGGCGACTTCCGTCTGATGCTCAAGATCGAGGTCGACGTGGCGGCCGAACGCGAGCGCCTCGGCAAGGAGATCACCCGCATCGAAGGCGAGGTCGTCAAGTGTGGCGCCAAGCTGAACAACGAAAGCTTCGTGGCGCGCGCACCGGCGGCAGTCGTCGAGCAGGAGAAAAAACGCCTGGCCGATTTTGATGCCACGCTCGCCAAGCTCAAGGAGCAGATCACCCGCCTGGGCTGATCGGCCCCACTCACCCACCCATGAAAACGGGGCGCCCAGGCGCCCCGTTTTTCTTGGTGCGGCACCTACGCCCGCACCGGCTCAGATCAGGATCGGTGCATCGGGCAACTCATTGACGCCGGCACCGTGCGTGGGAAAGTGCCGAGCCAGCAAGGCCGTGCAGGTATCGATGACGGACAGCACGCCGGCCTCGGCGCGCCCTTCGCGAAAATGTTCGCTCGCCATGCGCGCCACCTCGTCCCAGGTGGCGTCGGGCACACGTGCATCGATGCCGCGATCGGCCACGATCTCGATGCGATGCTCGGCCAGCAGGAGGTAGATCAGTACGCCGCTGTTGTCCTCGGTGTCCCACACGTGCAGATCGGCGAAGAACGTCACCGCGCGTGCGCGCGCATCGATACGTCGCCAGGCGGCCGCCAGCCCGGCTCCACCTTCGATGAGTATCCGCAATTCGCCACGATGGCGGCCCTCGGACCGTGCCACCGCCTGTTCGATGTGATCCAGCACGGCCGCCGGGAACAGCCGACGCGCTTCGCGCTCGCCACCCCAAACGTGCCTGTAGAGTCTGGTCAGCCAGTTCATCACCAACTCCCCGACGAGCCACCGCCGCCAAAACCACCGCCGCCACCACCCCAACCCCCGCCACCGCCGCCACCCAAGCCGCCGCCCCATCCCCCACGACCGCCGCGTCCGGCATGGCGGGCGATGGAATCGAGGATGACACCGGTGGCCACGCCGTCGAGCGTGCCGCGCGAAGCGTAGTAACCGCGACGCCCTCGCGCCGAGCCCAGGATGCCGAAGACGACGATGACCACGAACACCAGCAACGGCACGAACAAGGGCGAATAACCGTCACCGCCCTGCCCCCGCTGTGCGGCCGGGGGTGGCAGCCCCTCGCCGCCGATCTGTGCCGCGATGCGTTCGATGCCGGCGGCGATGCCGGCGTGGAAATCGCCACGCTGCAACTTGGGCGCAATGGCCTCGGCGATGATGCGCTGGGCAATGGCGTCCGGAATCGCGCCTTCGAGACCGTAGCCCACCTCGATGCGCAAGCGGCGATCGTCCTTGGCAACGATCAGGATGACGCCATCATCGACGCCCTTGCGTCCCAGCTTCCACGCCTCGGCTACCCGGATGCCATAGGCGGCGATGTCTTCCGGTTGCGTCGTCGGCACCATCAGCACCGCCACCTGGCTGCCGGTCTGCGTCTCGATGGCGGCCAGGCGCGCGTCGAGCTCGCTCTGCTCGGCGGCGGACAAAGTACCGGTGGTGTCGGTCAGATGGGTCTTGAGTGGCGGGATGGGCGCCGGGCTCTGCGCCAAGGCCCACGCCGACACCACGCACATCGACAAGGCGACGAGCGCGCGCATCCAACGTGGCCACACCTTGGTGCCGGTCGAAGAAAGAACACGTCCCATGGTGCGTGCGGCCGTCTTACTTGCCGCTACCGCCAAAGTCGACCTTCGGCGCATCGGAGATTGCTTTCTCGTTGTCGACCGTGAAGCTCGGCTTGACGTCGTAGCCGAACATCTTGGCCGTCAGATTGTTGGGAAAGCTGCGCACATGCACGTTGTAGGTCTGCACCGACTGGATATACCTGTTGCGTGCCACAGTAATGCGGTTCTCGGTGCCTTCGAGCTGCGCCTGCAGATCGCGAAAGCCGGCGTCGGCCTTGAGATTGGGATAGTTCTCGGTAACCACCATGAGGCGCGACAGCGCGCTGGACAGCTCGCCCTGCGCCTGTTGGAAGCGGGTGAAGGCGGCCGGATCGTTGAGGACTTCGGGCGTCACCTGCATGCTGCCGACCTTGGCACGCGCCTCGGTCACCTGGGTGAGCACGGCCTTTTCGTGTTCGGCGTAGCCCTTAACCACGTTAACCAGGTTCGGCACCAGGTCGGAGCGCCGCTTGTACTGGTTGAGCACCTCCGCCCAACTGGACTTGACTGCCTCATCGTTGGCCTGGATCTGGTTGTAGCCGCAGCCCGACAGCAGCAGCACCCAGCTCAGGGCCAGAGCAATAATTCGTACGCGCATGACATGCCTTTCGCGAAGAACAATCGCGCCACGCCGCCGGTGGCGCACCGGCGGCTATTGTGTCACGCGCGCCAGTCCCCCGGAAGCTCAATGCGCCCCTGCGGCATCGGCGGCCGATCCACCCGCTTTGCCCGGACGGGCAAACCAGACGACAGCGATCAGCACGGTAAAGATGAAGCCCGACAACCAGAAGAACTCGGTCGCCGCCAGGGTTGCCGCCTGCACGTCGATGAGCCGATTGACCAGGCCCAGCGCCTGATCCTGCCCGAAGCCCTGCGCCATCAGACCCTGCAGGGGCATCTGGGCGCCCGGGTTGTAGGGATTGATATGCTCGATCAATTGCGCGTGATGCATGGTCGTGCGGTTCTCCCACAGCGTGGTGAACAGCGACGCGCCAAAAGCGCCCGCGGTGATCCGCACGAAGTTGTTCAGCCCGGTGGCCGCCGGCACGTGCTGCGCATTCAGGCCGGTCAGCGTGATGCTGGCCAAGGGCACAAAGAAAGTCGCCATGGCGATGCCCTGGATGAACTGCGGCACCACCACGCTGAAGACGCTGATGTCGGTCGAAAAACGCGCCCGCATGAAAGCGGTCACAGCGAACACGATGAAGGCCACGCTGGCCACGCGGCGCGGGTCCCAGCGCGCCATGTTCTTGCCGACGATGGGCGACAGGATCAGCGCCAGGATGCCGACCGGAGCCGTCACCAGGCCGGCGATGGTGGCGGTGTAGCCCATGTATTGCTGCAGCCACAGCGGCATGATCACCACGTTGCCGAAGAACACGCAGTAACCCAACGACACCGCCAGCGTGCCGATGGTGAAATTGCGCAGCTTGAACAAACGCAGATCGACGATGGGGTGCTTGTCTGTCATCTCCCACACCAGGAAGAAACAGAAGCCGATGAAGGCCACCACGGCCAGCACCACGATCTCCGCCGAGTTGAACCAATCCAGCTCCTTGCCCTTATCGAGCATGACCTGGAAGGCGCCGACCCACACCACCAGCAGCACCAGGCCGACAAAGTCGATGGGCAACTTGCGCGTGGGTAACTCGCGATGACGCAGCAGGGTCCACGTCATCCAGGCCGCCAGCAGACCGGTCGGCACGTTGATGTAGAAGATCCACGGCCATGACATGTTGTCGGAAATCCATCCCCCCAGGATCGGCCCCATCACCGGCGCCACCAAAGTCGTCATGGCCCATGCGGCGAAGGCCGTGCCCGCTTTGGCGGCCGGATAGCACTGCAGCAGCAAGGCCTGCGACAGCGGGATCATCGGCCCCGCCACCAGCCCCTGCAACACACGGAATCCGATCAGCATGGGCAGCGTGGTGGACAACCCGCACAACCACGACGCGACGACGAACAACAACACCGACATGGTGAAGACGCGCACCTGTCCAAAGCGCTGGGCCAGAAAGCCGGTCAGCGGGACCGAGATGGCGTTGGCCACCGCGAACGAAGTGATCACCCAGGTGCCCTGGCTGGGGGAGACCCCCACGTCGCCAGAGATGGCCGGAATCGACACATTGGCGATGGTGGTGTCGAGCACATTCATGAAGGTAGCCAGCGCCAGGGCCACGGTGGCCAGTGTGCGCGTGCTGCCTTCGAGGGGCGGGAAAGGCGCTTGCGAAGCCGCTTGTGCCATGAGGTTTCTCTGTCTTGTCAGGGGGATGCCATCGGCATGAGCCGGCACGACCTGTCACGCCGCAGTCGATGCGGCGTGACGAGGTGCGCGGCTCAGGGGCGGTTGATGTTCTGGCGGATGATGTCGCGGGCGCGCGTACGCGCCTGCTCCAGCACGACGTCGGTATCGCCCAGGCCCGAGGTGTCGCTCACCTTGACCTGGCCCACCGGTGCGCCGCCCTGATTGCGCGTGTCGATCTCGACGTTCATCGACAAACCGATACGCAGGGGGTGTTCATTCAGCTCCTTGGGATCCAACGTGATGCGCACCGGCACGCGCTGCACCACCTTGATCCAGTTGCCGGTGGCGTTCTGCGCCGGCAGCAGCGCGAAGGCCGCACCGGTGCCGGCGCCCAGGCCGGCCACCTTGCCGTGGTAGGTCACCTTGCTGCCATAGATATCCGACACCAGGCTCACCGGCTGGCCGACCCGCATGCTGTGCAGTTGGCCTTCCTTGAAGTTGGCATCCACCCACACGCGATCCAGCGGCACCACTGCCATCAGCGGCGTACCCGGCGCAATGCGCTGGCCGACCTGCACATTGCGGCGGGCGATCTGCCCGGCCACCGGCGCCACCACGTGCGAGCGCGACCACGCCAGCCAGGTTTCCTCGAGCTTGGCCGAAGCGCGCTGCACCGTCGGGTACTTTTCCACCTGCGTACCTTCGGTCAGCACGCGGTTGGACGCCAGTTGTTCCCTGGCGGCGGCCAGGGCCGCTTCGGCACCACGCAGGGCATCCTTGGCGTGATCGATTTCTTCCAGTGCCACGGCGCCGGTGCTGGCAATCGCCTGGCGGCGCGCGATGTCCTGCTTGTAGCGTTCGACCTCGGCCTGGCGCACGCGGATCTGCGCTTCGTAGGTCCCGTTGTTGGCGTACAGCGTGCGCACCTGGCGGACCGATTCGGCCAGGGCCGCTTCGGCCTGGTCGAGCGCCACCTTGGCGTCGGCGCGATCGATGTCGATCAGCGGGGCCCCCGCCGGCACCACATCAGTGTCCTCGACGTGCACTGCCTGGACGGTGCCGCCGACCTGCGGCGTGACCTGCACGATGTGGCCGGCCACATAGGCATCGTCAGTGGTTTCGATGAAACGGCTGTGCAGGAACCAATACACAGCGTAAGCAATGCCGGCGATGACGAATACGATCAGCAGGAACAGCATCCCGCGCTTGCGTTTGCGGGGGGCCAGCGCTTCATCCTGCGTCGGGTTGGCTTGACTCATCTTGTTGTTCTCCGGGTCGCTCAGTGGCTCGCGGCCAGCGTGAAGGGATTGGTATCGGGGGTAAAGCCGCCGCCCAGCGCACGCGCCAGGCTGACGGCGGTATCGAGGCGGCGGGCGCGCAGATCGATATCGACGCGCTCCTGCGACAACACCTGCACCTGGGCGCTCAGCAATTGGATGCGGCTGGCCAGGCGCTGGTCGACGCGCGCCTGCACGAGGGCCGCGCCGCGCCGGGCGGTATCCACGCCCTGGCGGGCCAGCGCACTCTGCGCGGTGGCGCCTTCGAGGCTGCGCGCCTGGTCGGTCACTTCGCGCATGGCATCGATGAGCGTCGCGTTGTATTGCTCGACGGCGGCGTCATAGTCGGCCTGCTTGACGCCCAGATCGGCACGCAGGCGCCCACCTTCGAAGATCGGAATGCGGATCACCGGATCGATGCCATAGATGCGCGCCTTGGGGTCGAACAGGTTGTCCAGCCCGATCGACTGAAAGCCCAGGAAGGCCTTCAGATTCACGCTCGGATAGAAAGCCGCGTGGGCCATGTCGACCGAGCGCGCGGCCGCTTCGACATGCAGCCGGTTGATGAGCACGTCGGGGCGGTTGGCGAGCAGGTCAGAGGGCAGCACCGAAGGCAGGCCCCCTTCGAGTTGCTCCGGCAGTTGCGGACGCGACAGTTGGGCACCGCGCTCGGGCCCCTTGCCAGCCAGCGCGGCAAGCAGATCGCGCTGCAGGCCAATGCGCTCTTCAACCTGGGCGCGCTCGGTCTTGAGCGCGGCAGTGCCCTGTTGCTGGGTGTTGCGTTCGAATTCGGCATCCAGCCCGGCACCGATGCGCACCGCCTGCAGATGTTCGATGTCGGCGCGCGCAGCCAGCATGCGATCGATCTGGTCGCGCTGGCGGAACAGGCGATCGAACTCGATCCAGGCGCGCGTCAGGCTGGTGCTGAGCGCAATGCGGGCGGCCTTGGCTTCGACTTCGGCGGCGCGGCGTTGCGCTTCGGCGCCTTGCAGGCCGGCGCGGTATTTGCCCCACAGATCCAACTCCAGACCGGCATCCCAGGCCACGCGGTTATCGGTGCGGTGCGAGCCGGCCAGCGGCGCCGGGTAGATCCAGTTTTCGGACAAGCGCTGCTGCGTGGTGTCCGAATCCAGGCTCAGCGTGGGGCGCGTGGCGCTGCCAGCGGCATCGGTCACCGCCTGGGCGCGGCGGATGCGCGCGTCGGCGGCCTTCAATGAAGGGGAATCCGCCAGCGCCTCACTGATCAGGGCATTGAGTTGCGCATCACCCAGGGCTTGCCAGAACTCGGGCGCCGGACGGGCGCTGGCGCTGGCTGTCAGCGGCGCCTGGCCGAGCGTGTCCGGCGTCTGCAGGCGGGCATGCGAAGTCACGCCGCCATCGGACGCGCAGGCGCACAGCGCAAGTACCAGCGCGGCCAGGGGGGCATGTCGGAAGAGGGGTTTCGTCATGGGGAGGGGGCTCCGTGGGATCAGGCGCCGTTGGCCAGCATGCGCCGCAGGTACGCCTTGAGCGCGGTGACTTCGTCGGCGGAGAAATCACGCAGGTAATGGTTGAGCATGTTGGCGCCCACTTGTTTTAGCTGCGGCATCAGGGCATGGCCAGCGTCGGTAAGGGCCAGTTGCACGACGCGACGGTCCTCGGTGGAGCGCTCGCGCTGGATCAGGCCTTTTTCTTCGAGCCGATCGAGCAGGCGCGTCATCGAGCCGGTGTCGTAATTCACATCGCGGCACAGGTCGGCGGCCGTGCGCGCGCACCCGTGGTCGATGCGCATCAGCGTCACCCACTGGGCGGCGGTCAGCTCCAGGCCATGGCTTTGGAGTTCGGCCTCCATGTACGAGGACATCGCCACTTTCACCTGGGTGAGCAGGAAGCCCACGCTCTCCTGAGGGTCGTAACTGCCGGGGGTGTAATGCATCACTTCACTCTCAATATCATACGATATATATCTTACGACACACATCATCGCATCGCTCGGATTCGTGCCGCAACGGATATTTGTGCAAATACAAAGACTGCCTATGCAAATACTGCTTAAGCAGTGTTTACGAGTGTGCCTAGTGATTTTTATCAGGTCAACGGGGGCGGGAGAGAAAAAGCCGAGTGACGCGTGCCGCTTTGGCGAGGGGCAGGCGACGCGTATACTTGCGGGTTTTCCAAAAACCCGCCTTTCCTTGTCATGACTGCACGCATCATCGACGGCAACGCGCTTTCCCTGAAGGTCCGCGAGGACATCGCACACGGCGCCGCCGAACTCATCGCCCAGGGCATCCGCCCCTGCCTGGCGGTCATTCTGGTGGGGGACAATCCCGCCTCCGCCGTTTATGTGCGCAACAAGGTGAACGCGTGCGAAAAGGCCGGCTTCACGTCGCTCAAATTCGAGTTCCCGGCCGACGTGGCCCCGGACGTGGTGTTCGCCAAGATCGCCGAACTCAATGCGGACACCACCGTGCACGGCATCCTGGTTCAGTTGCCGCTGCCGCGTCAGTTCGACGAAGACAAAGTGCTCGAAGCCATTTCGCCGGACAAGGACGTCGATGGCTTCCACGCCGAGAACTTCGGCCTGCTGCTGCAAGGGCGCAAATCGTTCTACCCATGCACGCCGTGGGGCGTGATGAAAATGCTCGAAGCCGAGCAGGTGCCGCTGGCCGGCGCCGAAGCAGTGGTGATCGGCCGCAGCAACATCGTCGGCAAGCCGATGGCCGTGATGCTGCTGTCGCAGGGCGCCACCGTCACCGTGTGCCACTCCAAGACGCGTGACCTGGCCTTCCATACACGCCGCGCAGACATCGTGGTGGCCGCCGTGGGGCGCCCCAGATTCCTCACCGGCGACATGATCAAACCCGGCGCCGTCGTCATCGACGTCGGCATCAATCGCCTGCCCGATGGCAAGCTATGCGGTGACGTCGATTTCGAATCGGCCAAGGAAGTCGCTGGCGCCATCACGCCGGTGCCCGGCGGTGTCGGTCCGATGACCATCACCATGTTGCTGGCCAACACACTCGAATCGGCGCGCCGCTCGGCGGCACGCAAGTCGTGAGGGACATCGCCATGACACAGACGCCCGTGATCGGCATCGTGATGGGGTCCAACTCCGACTGGCCCACGCTGCAGGCCGCTGCCCGCATCCTGAATGAATTCGGTGTCGCCTACGAAGCCCGCGTCGTGTCGGCGCACCGCACCCCCGATCTGATGTTCGAATACGCCGAGGCGGCACGTACGCGCGGCATCAAGGCGATCATTGCCGGTGCCGGCGGTGCCGCCCACCTGCCCGGCATGCTGGCCGCCAAGACGACGGTGCCGGTGCTGGGCGTGCCGGTGCAATCGAAGGCGCTGTCGGGACTCGATTCGCTCTACTCTATCGTGCAGATGCCCAAGGGCATTCCGGTGGCGACCTTCGCCATCGGTGAAGCGGGTGCGGCCAACGCGGCCCTGTTCGCGGTGGCGATGCTCGCCAACGAATCGGCAGATCTGGCCGACAAGCTGGCGGCCTTCCGCCAGCACCAGACCGACACGGTGCTGGCGATGACGCTGGACCAGCCCGAATGACGCCCGCCACGGCCCACCGCTTTTCGACGACATCATGATTCAAGCACCCGCCACGCTCGGCATGCTGGGGGGCGGCCAACTGGGCCGCTTCTTCGTTCTCGCCGCCCACGAAATGGGCTACAAGGTGTGGGTACTCGATCCCGACGCCAACAGCCCGGCCGGCGTCGCCGCCGACCGCCACCTGCGCGCCGAATACGACGACATGGGCGCGCTGAACGAACTGGCCCATGCCTGCGCGGCCATCACCACCGAGTTCGAGAACGTGCCCGCCAGCACGCTGGAATACCTGGCCCGCTTCGTACCGGTGCACCCGTCGGCCGAGGCGGTGGCGATCTGCCAGCACCGCATCGCCGAAAAAACCTTTCTGCGCGACCACGGCATCCCGCACGCGGCCTTCGTGGCGGTAAACAGCGAAGCCGACCTGGCTGCGGCCGACGACGCGCTGTTCCCCGGCATTCTCAAGGTGACGCGCTTCGGCTACGACGGCAAAGGCCAGGCCCGCGTGGCGACGCGCGAAGAAGCCATCGGCGCGCTGCGCGCCTTCCACCACGAGCCCTGCGTGCTCGAACGCATGCTGCCGCTCGACTACGAAATCTCGGTCGTGCTGGCGCGCGGCGAAGACGGCCAGATGAGCGCTTTCCCGCCGTCCGAAAACCTGCACACGCGCGGCATTCTCGACGTATCGGCTTCGCCGGTGCGCTCGGCCAATGACAGCAGCATCGTGGACGAAGCCGTGCAATGGGCCGGGCGCATCGCCGAGGCACTCGACTACATCGGCACCCTGGGCGTCGAGTTCTTCGTCGCCGAAGGCCGACTGTACGTGAACGAAATGGCGCCGCGCCCGCACAACAGCGGCCACTTCACGGTGGACGCCTGCATCACCAGCCAGTACGAACAGCAGGTACGCGCCCTCACCGGCCTGCCGCTGGGCGAGGCACGCGCGCACAGCGCGTCGGTGATGGTCAATCTGCTCGGCGACGTGTGGTACGACGAGCAGGGCACGCTGCGTGAACCGGAGTGGTCCGAGCTGACGTGCGAACCGACGCTCAAGCTGCATCTCTACGGCAAGCATCAGGCGCGCCCCGGCCGCAAGATGGGCCATTACACGGTGGTCGACAGCGACCCTCGGCGCGCCTATGACATCGCCATGCGCACGCGCCGCGCCCTCGGCATCCGCGACGAGGACTGAGTGCGCATCAGGTACGCGCTCGCCTGCATCGTCGCCCTTGGCATGGCGAGCGGCGCACGCGCGGCCACCGAGGTGGACGTGCCGACTGCAGGGCTGTCGTCCTCGGCGGCTCCGCTCAAAGGCTACGTGTTCGAACCAGGCACGCCGGGGCCGCATGCGGCCATCGTCATGTTGCACGGTTGCGGCGGCGCCTATGCCAGCGACGGCCGGCTGAACGCCCGCCACCGCATGTGGGGCGAGTTGCTGGCCACGCAGGGCTATGTCGTGCTGATGCTCGACAGCTTCAGCCCGCGCGGCATCCAGACGTTGTGCACCCAAGCCTTGGCCCAGCGCTCATTGAAGGAAGCCGATCGCATCGGCGACGCCTACGCCGCACAAGCCTACCTGCGCACCCGCCAGGACGTGCAGCCTGAGCGCATCGGCGTATTGGGCTGGTCGCACGGCGGCGGCGTGGTGCTCGACACCGTCACGCGACCGCCCCGCGACCTGACCGCGCATGGTGCAGCGCGCTTCGCCGCCGCCGTGGCCTTCTACCCGGGGTGTTCGGCACGCGCCCGCCACGCCGATCGCTTCCATCCGGATGCGCCGCTGCTGGTGCTGATGGGGGAAGCCGACGACTGGACGCCTGCCGCGCCGTGCCGGGCGCTGGCCGATGCCGTGGCGGCCCGTGGCGAACCCATGGAGCTCGTGACCTATCCTGATACCTATCACGACTTCGACAATCCGGGGCTCAAGCGCCTGCACGTGCGGCGTGAAGTCCCCAATGGCGTGCATCCCGGCCAAGGCGTCACCACCGCCCCCAACCCGGTTGCACGCGAAGACGCCAAGGCACGCGTGACGCGATTCTTCGCCCGCGCCCTCGGCTCGCAGGCTACCCCATGATCATTCGAGAACCGACCGCTGCCCACATCGCGCACGCCGCAGCGCTGCTGCGGGCGGGCCAACTTGTCGCGCTGCCCACCGAAACCGTCTACGGCCTGGGTGCCGATGCGTCCAATCCGGAGGCCGCCGCCAAGGTGTTTGCCGCCAAGAATCGCCCCGCCGATCACCCTTTGATCGTGCACCTGGCGGATGCGCAACAAATGACGACGTGGGCGCGGGCCATTCCCAAGGAGGCCATCGCACTGGCGCGCGCGTTCTGGCCCGGCCCGCTGACAATGATTCTGCTGCGTGAGGACGACGTGCCCGACGCCGTCACCGGCGGACAGGACACGGTGGGTCTGCGCGTGCCCGACCATCCGGTGGCCCTGGCGCTGCTGCGCGCCTTCGGCGGCGGCATCGCGGCCCCTTCAGCCAACCGCTTCGGGCGCATCAGCCCGACCACGGCGCAGCACGTCGAAGAAGAAGTGGGCCCGCACCTGGCCATGATTCTCGATGGCGGCCCCTGCGAGGTCGGCATCGAATCGACGATTCTCGATCTGTCGCGCGGGGAGCCCGTGATCCTGCGGCCGGGCATGATCGGCGTGGACGCCATCGCGGCGGTCATCGGCCGCCGCCCGCGCCTGCGTGGCGTCACCGACGACGCGCCCCGCGTATCCGGCTCACTGGCGGCGCATTACGCACCGCGCACAGCGACACAATGGGCCGATGCCGCCACCATCGCGACGGCGGACGCCGACTGCGCGGTGCTGTCCCACGGCAGCGCGCCCCACCGCCCCTATGCCATGTGGATCGCTGCCCCCACCGATGCGGCCGGCTATGCCCACGGCCTGTATGCCAACCTGCGCGCCCTGGACGCCAGCGGCGCGACGCGCATCCTCATCGAGCCCCTGCCGGACACGCCCGAGTGGGCGGCGGTGCGGGACCGCATCGGACGCGCGGTGGTCGGGTCGGGCGACGAACAGGACGAAACCTGAAGCGCGGTGGGCTAGATAGCCTGCAGCGCCACGGCCAGCACGATGTAGCGGCCGGTCTTGGCCAGCGCGACGAGCAGCACGAAGACCCCGAACGACTCACGCATCAGCCCCGCCACCACGGTGATCGGATCGCCGATGATCGGCACCCAACTGGCCAGCAGCAACCATCGCCCATGACGACGGTATTGCGCCTGCGCCCATGACAAGCGCGCCTCGCTCACCGGAAACCAGCGATGGCCCCGCCAGTGTTCGATGTAACGGCCGAGCAGCCAGTTGAGACAGGCGCCGAGGACGTTGCCGATGCTGGCGACGAACACCAGCGCCCAGGCTGGCTGATGCCCCAGCAACAGCAGGCTCACCAGGACGGCTTCGGATTGCGCGGGCAGGAAGGTCGCCGCGATGAAGGCCGCCATGAAGAGCCCGCCATAGGCGGCCAGGTCTGTCATGGCGCGGGTTGGGGTGGCTAGGACGATGAACGCGGCAAGGCGGCGACAGCGGTTTCGCCCGCCCCCGTGACGCGCACGATCTTGTGGCGCGAAGTCTCGCCGCTGAGCAGGCTCACCGCCGACTTGGCGACGCCGAAGTAATCCGCCATGAACGCCAGCAGGGCCGCATTGGCCTTGCCATCGACGGGGGGCGCAGCCAGACGCAGCTTGATGGCCTCGCCGTGCAAGCCGGCCCATTCGGTGCGCTTGGCGCCGGGCTGCACATGCAGGGTCAGGGTGATGCCGCCATCATGACGGCGCAAAAAACTCATCCGATGACGAGCGGCAGGAAATTCATGATCAACCGCTGCAGCACGAACAGCAGAATCTGCACCACCAGCAGCAGCGCCAGCGGCGACAGATCAATGCCCGAGATCGGCGGAATGATGCGCTGGAACGGTTGCAGGTACGGCCGCGTCAGCACGGTGATGGCCGGCGCCAACGGCGAGCGCGGATTCACCCACGACAGCACGGCGCCGACGATGACGGCGAACATCAGCAGGTACAGCGCGCTCTTGACGAGGTTGAGTGCCCCCACCACCAGCACGCCGCCCAGCGCGGTGACCGGATTGCCGAACGAAAAGCCCGCCAGCAGCACCGTCAGGATCACCAGCAGCACCTGCACGCCCCAGGCCGGCACCAGCGCCGACAAGTCGAGGCGCCCGACGCTGGGCAGAATCCGCTGCGCCGGCACGACCAGCCAGTTGGTGGTGGCCAGTATGAACTGGCCGAGTTGATTGACGAACGACACGCGCATCCAGCGCATGGCGGTCCGGACCAGCAGCAGCATCGTGATGAAGCCGCCGATTGTCTCCAGGATCATCGAAAGAAGATCACCGAGCATGCTGTCCCCGAAAAATATTGGAAGTGTGGATTGACGTCCGCATACCTGCGCGGGCGCCGTATTCAGTCCGCCATTTGCTTGCCGAGTTCCCGGCCGCGCGCGGTGGCGGCCGCGACGGCGCGGTCGATCAGGCCCGGCAAACCGTCGGCCGCCATGCTGCGCAGCGCCGCTTCGGTGGTGCCGCCCTTGGAGGTGACGCGTTCGCGCAATACGCTGCACGGCTCGCTGCTGCTGGAAGCCAACGCCGCGGCACCGACCACGGTTTCCAACGCCAGGCGGCGCGCCGTCTCGGTCGGCAGCCCCTGCGCCTCACCCGCGGCCTGCAAGGCTTCGATGAAGTAGAAGACGTACGCCGGGCCGCTGCCGGACACCGCCGTAACGGCATCCATCAGGGATTCGCTATCGACCCACACGCAGGCGCCGACGGCGGCGATCACGCGTTCGACCGCCGCGCGCGCTTCGGTGTCGACGCTCGGATCGGCGAACAATCCGGTTATGCCCTTGCCCACCAGAGCGGGCGTGTTGGGCATGGCACGCACGATGCGCCGATGGCCGCCCAGCCATTTCGACACGCTGGCCAGCAGGGTGCCGGCGGCGATGCTCACCACGGTCTGCCCCGACAGCCGGCCCGCCAGCGGTGCCAGCGCGCTCTGCATGTGCTGCGGCTTGACCGCCAGCACCAGGATGTCGCATTCGAGCATGGCGGCATCCGGCGCGTCGCCGGTGCGTACGCCGCCGAACTGCGCCTGCAGGCGCGCGCGCGCGTCGTCCGACAGCTCGATGACACCAATGTCCTGCGCGGCGAAGCCTTGCTGGAGCATGCCGCCGATGAGGGCGCCGGCCATGTTGCCGCCGCCAAGAAAGGTGATTTTCATGAGTACGGTATACCGGCCACAGGGCGGCCGGAGCAATCAGGTAAAGAGTCAGGTTTGGCGGCGAAGGGCCGGCAAACCTGACGCCTCACGTCACACGATCCTGCCGGGCGGCCCGCCTCAGGCGGCCGGCCGGTCCCCGAAAATGGCGCTGCCGACGCGAACCAGGGTGGCCCCCTCGGCAATGGCCCACTCCATGTCGTCGGACATACCCATCGACAAGGTGTCCATGGCCAGGCCTTCGGCCTCGTTGGCCCGGTCGCGCAATTGTCGCAACTGGGCGAAACGCCCCCGCGCCAGCGCGGCATCGCCGGTCGGCTCGGGAATGCACATCAGCCCGCGCAAGCGCAGGCGCGGCAACGCCGTCACCGCCGCCAGCAGCGCCGGCACCTCGGCAGGCGCCACGCCGCTCTTGCTGGCCTCGCCGCTGACATTGACCTGCACGCACACGTTGAGCGGCGGCAGGTGTATGTCACGCTGCTCGGACAGGCGCTGCGCGATCTTCAGCCGATCGACCGAATGCACCCAGGCAAAATGGTTCGCCACCGGCCGCGTCTTGTTGCTCTGCAGCGGGCCGATGAAGTGCCATTCGATGGGCAAATCGGCCAGTTGAGCCATTTTGTCCAGCGCTTCCTGCAGGTAACTCTCGCCAAAGACGCGCTGTCCGGCCTCCCAGGCCTGCCGCACCGCCAACGCGTCGAAGGTCTTGGAGACCGCCAGCAATCCTACCTCGCCGGCCGCTCGTCCATTTTCCCGCTCAGCGGCACCCATCCGGGCACGAACAGCCCTCAGGCTGGCCTCTATGCCGGGCATATAATCATTCCACTCAATTTCCATCCAAAAGCGTCGAAGAGTATAGCAGTCCGCTCTCGCGGCCCCGCTCCCCAACACGCCCGAACAGAACGCCTCCGCCATGGACATCACCGAACTGCTGGCTTTTTCCGTCAAGAACAAAGCCTCCGACTTGCATTTGTCGGCGGGCCTGCCGCCGATGATTCGCGTCAATGGCGACGTGCGGCGCATCAATCTGCCGCCGCTGGACCACAAAGAGGTCCACGCCATGGTGTACGACATCATGAACGACGCCCAGCGCAAGCAGTACGAGGAATTCCTCGAATGCGACTTTTCGTTCGCCGTGCCCAACCTGGCGCGCTTCCGCGTCAATGCGTTCCTGCAGAACCGGGGCGCCGGGGCGGTATTCCGGACCATTCCGTCCAAGGTGCTGTCACTCGACGACCTGAACGCGCCGCGCATCTTCAAGGACATCGCCCATCAGCCGCGCGGCGTGGTGCTGGTGACCGGGCCGACCGGCTCGGGCAAGTCGACCACGCTGGCGGCGATGATCGACTACCTCAACGAAAACGAATACGGCCACATCCTGACCATCGAGGATCCGATCGAATTCGTGCATGAATCCAAGCGCTGCCTGATCAACCAACGCGAGGTGTCGCGCGACACGCTGAGCTTTTCCAACGCCCTGCGTTCAGCGCTGCGGGAAGACCCGGACATCGTGCTGGTCGGCGAGCTGCGCGACCTCGAAACGATCCGCCTGGCACTGACCGCCGCCGAAACCGGCCACTTGGTATTCGGCACGCTGCATACCTCGTCCGCCGCCAAGACCATCGACCGGATCGTCGACGTGTTCCCGGCCGAAGAAAAGGAAATGGTGCGGGCGATGGTGTCCGAATCGCTGCGCGCGGTGATTTCGCAGACGCTGCTCAAGACCAAGGACGGCCAGGGCCGCGTGGCGGCGCACGAGATCATGATCGGCACCCCTGCCATCCGCAACCTGATCCGCGAAAACAAGGTGGCGCAGATGTATTCAGCGATCCAGACTGGTCAGCAGTACGGCATGCAGACGCTGGATCAATGCTTGCAGGATCTGGTCAAGCGCAACCAGGTCTCGGCGGCCGAAGCGCGCCCCCGCGCCATGAACAAAGACCTGTTCCCGGGCAATTGATAATTGATGACGGGCGGCCGACGCCGCCCTCGACAAGGATTCGGCAACAATGGAACGCGACCAGGCAATCAAATTCATGAACGACCTCCTCAAGCTCATGACGAGCAAGAAGGGGTCGGACCTGTTCATCACGGCGGGCTTCCCGCCGGCCATCAAGATCGACGGCAAGATCGTGCCGCAGTCGAACCAGATCCTCACCCCGCAGCACACGGCGGAACTGGCGCGCGCGATCATGAATGACCGTCAGGCGGCGGATTTCGAGGCCACCAAGGAAGGCAATTTCGCCATTTCGCCCTCCGGCATCGGCCGTTTCCGGGTCAATGCCTTCGTCCAGCAAGGCCGCATCGGCATGGTGGCGCGGACCATCGCGCAAAAAATCCCGACCCTGGACGAACTGGGCCTGCCGGCGGTGCTCAAGGAAATCGCCATGACCAAGCGCGGTCTGGTGATCTTCGTCGGCGGCACCGGCACCGGCAAGACGACCTCGCTGGCGGCGATGGTCGACTACCGCAACGAGAACACCCACGGCCACATCATCACGCTGGAAGACCCGATTGAATTCGTGCACCAGCACAAGAACTGCGTCATCACGCAGCGCGAGGTCGGCCTCGACACCGACTCCTGGGAAGCCGGCCTGAAGAACACGCTGCGCCAGGCGCCGGACGTGATCCTGATGGGTGAGATCCGCGACCGCGAGACCATGGACTACGCGGTGGCCTTCGCCGAAACCGGCCACTTGTGCCTGGCGACCCTGCACGCCAACAGCACCAACCAGGCCGTCGACCGCATCATCAACTTCTTCCCCGAAGAGCGGCGCCCGCAGCTCCTCATGGATCTGTCGCTGAACCTGCGCGCCCTGGTATCGCAGCGTCTGCTGCCGATGCGCGATCGCAAGGGCCGCGTGCCGGCCATCGAGGTGATGCTCAATTCGCCGCTGATTTCCGACCTGATCTTCAAGGGCGAGGTCCATGAGATCAAGGAAGTCATGCGCCGCTCGCGCGAGCTGGGCATGCAGACCTTCGACCAGGCCCTGTTCGACCTCTTCGAAGCCGGCCTGATCAGCTTCGAGGACGCGCTGCGCAACGCCGACTCGGTCAACGATCTGCGCCTGCAGATCAAGCTCAACAGCAAGACCGCAACCAAGGATCTGCTCGCCGGCGTGCAGAACCTGGACATCATCTGAAGTCGGGCGGCCATGCGCCGCCCGTCTCCCGGCGCTAGTCTGCCTTGGCCACGTCAGCCTCGCAGGCCGATTGCGGATCCCGGCAATCGAGCAGCGTATAGGCGTAGTTCTGGTGGTCGCCACTGTTGATGCTGGCGATGAAGCGGACCAGGCGGCCGTTGCGGTCATAGGCGATGGTGTCGCGCTCGCCATACTCGACCGTGGCCAGCGATGCGTGATTACGTGTCATGTCGTATTTGACGTCCACCCGCACGCTGGTGACCTCCCCAAGCTCTTTGGGCAGGATGTGATAGCGCGGCGTCAGCGCTTTGGCTACGTAATCCGCGGTGCCAGCGTAATCGACGGCAAACGTGCCCCGCCAACCGCCCCGGGATGTCCATACCTTGGGGAACAGGTCCATGTGCTCGACATCGGTATGGAACAGCGGGCCTTCCAACAGGATAGAGCCGCAGCGCCGATCGGCCGTCCACATCCAGGTACTCCCCAGGTCGACGGTGCGGACCTTGATGTACTTCGCTTCGGTGCGCGTGCCGAAATTCCAGTGCTTGCTCACGCATTTGTAGCGGCCGATGTCGGCGGATTCGGATTCAACGGCCGACGTCTGGGCCAGCGCTGAACCCGCCGGCAGCATCAGGCACGCCAGCGCAAAACAGATCGATTTCATGAAGATGACAAGGTGGGTGATGAAGGTCGGCCGGCATGATCCCGCACTTTTTGACCTCACGCATCAGAAAACCCGACTTGTTGATAGGGATTTTTTACGAGACAGGCAATGAAGCTGATTTTCCGCAGAACTGACCGACAGGCGCTCGCTCATAGTGAGCGGTTTCAAGCGGAGTTTGGCGATGCCTCAGTACACCAAGGTTGATCACTGCTGCGGGACGTGCAACTACTGGCATGGTCAGCGCCGGCCCGACTTTTCGCGCCACTATGCGATCGTCGAATCGGCGGGCAGCATCGGACGCTGCCTGCGCAGCCGATCCGAACATCACGGCAGCGGCATGATGGCCAACACGCCGTGCGAAAACTGGCTGGCCTGGGGCGTACTCAAGTAAGCCGGACGTCCGGCTCCAGACGGGCGCCCGCGCGGCGCCCTCCTCGCCCTCGCTCGGTGGCACACCGCACGGGTGTGCCCTGGCCTTTCAATCAGCGTCCGGCATGGCCTTTTCGCGGCGGTTGAAGCCCGCCACGATGCGGTACTCCAGCAGACGGCATTCCAGCTCGCCGTTCATCAAGGGCGTGCGATGCCCGGCCTTGAGGCCGACGCCTTTCATGAAGGCCGGATCGGCTGTCAGGAAGTGGCAATGCCAACCGGCAAAATTGCGCTTGAGCGCATCCCCCAGCTTCGGATACCAGTCGGCCAGTTCGCTTTCCTCACCCAAGCGCACACCGTAGGGCGGGTTGCTCACCAGCGCCCCGCTGGCGGCCGGAGCGTTCAGCTCGAGCACGTCGGCAACGCGCAGCTTCACCACATCGGCCACGCCCGCCGCAGCCAGATTCTGCTCGGCCGCTTCGACCTGGCGGCGATCGATGTCCGAACCGAAAATCTCCAGTTCGCGCTTGGATTGGCGGCGCTGCGTCACCATGGCCTTCATGCGGCGCCACAGCGCCTGCTCGGCGTGCTTGAAACGTTCGAATGCGAATGAGCGCCCGACGCCCGGTGCGATGTCCAGGGCCATGTGGGCGGCTTCGATCAAGAAAGTGCCGCTGCCGCACATCGGGTCCAGCAACGGCTCGCCCGGCTGCCACCCCGACAGGCGCAGGATGCCGGCGGCGAGGTTCTCCTTGAGCGGCGCGGCGACCTTGGCCTGTTTGAAGCCACGCTTGTAGAGCGGCTCGCCCGACGTGTCCAGGTACAGCGTGCAGGTATCCGCCGTCAGGAAGGCGTGGATACGCATGTCCGGCGCCTGGGTGTCTACGCTCGGACGCGCGCCGGTCACGGTGCGGAAGTGATCGCACAGACCGTCCTTGATGCGCAGGGTCGTGAAATTCAGGCTCTTGAGCGGCGAGCGGATCGCCGTGACATAGATACGGATGGTGTCCTGCGCCGTGAACCACTTGGCCCAGGTGGTGGCGTAGGCGAGCTTGTAGACTTCGTCTTCGCTGCGGTAGCGCGATTGCCCTACGCGCCATAGCACGCGCGTGGCGATGCGGCTTTCCAGGTTGGCGCGATAGGCCACCTCCCAATCGCCGGCGAACTGGACGCCCCCCGGCACCTTGGCCACGTCGCTGGCGCCCAGCGCCGTCAGTTCGGCCACCAGCAGATCTTCGAGGCCACGCGGGCAGGGCGAGAAAAAGGTTTCGGACATGAATGTGCTTTCTGATGAGGCACGCAGTGTACCGCGACTTGCCCTGCCGTCCGCGCCCGCGGCCGCCGGCTCAGAAGGGACGCACGATCACCAAGGCCACCACGATCAGCCCGAGCAGCGCCGGCACCTCGTTGAAGTAGCGGAACCAGACGTGGCTACGCGTGTTGGCGCCCCGCTGGAACTTGCGCAACAGCCCGGTGCAGAAGCCATCGTAGGCGGTCAGGATCAGCACCAGCAACAGCTTGGCGTGCAGCCAGCCCTGCACCTTCCAGAAATCCCAGGGCATCGGCCCCCAGATCAGGATGGCGAGCCCGCACGCCCAGGCACCGATCATCAGGGGCAACATGAAGCGCTTGAGCCGCTGCGCCATGCCGAGCAGGCGCATGTATTCGTCCGAGCTACTTTCCCGGACCTGGGCCAGGTTCACGAAAATGCGCGGCAGATAGAACAGCCCCGCGAACCAACTGAGGACGAAAAACACGTGAAAGGTCTTGAGCCACAGGTACAGCATGCGTCGGAGTCTCCTCTAGGCCGATGGCGACGTGCGCACGCGGCGGGCAGCGGCCAGCCCGTCGCGCACACTCGGGTAGCGCAGGCGCACACGCAATTCGCGTGTCATGCGCGTATTGGTCAGACGGCGCGATTCTCCCATGAACGACATCGTCATCGGTGTGAGAACGCCGGCACAGGCGGCGCGGCTTAGGCGCGGAGGCCGTGGCAGACCGAAGGTATCGGCCAGCAGATCGTAGTAATCGCCCATGCGCAAGACGCTGTCGTCGGTGACGTTGTACGCCCGACCGCCCCGTCCGCGCGTCAGCGCGGCAATGGCGGCGGCGGCCAGATCGTCGGCATGGATGTGATTGGTGAAGACATCGTCATCGGCGGCGAGAACCGGATCGCCGCGTTCCAGGCGCGCCAGCGGCAGGCGCTCGCTGGCATAGATGCCCGGCGCGCGCAGAATGGACAGCGGCATGCCACGTCGGCGCGCGACGCAACGCAGACGCGCCTCGGCGGCCACGCGGCGGCGCGCGCGTGCAGTACTCGCAACCAAAGGGGCGGTTTCATCGGTGACCGCGCCGTGGCGGTCGCCATAGACGCCCGTCGTGCTGATGTACACCAGCCCCCGTGCTAGACTCGTCCCCCTGCCCAGCGCCGCCAACAGATGGGCTGTGCGGGCATCGTCGGCGGCTCCGTCCGGCGATGGCGGCGCGCAATGCAGGACGTAACCGGCCCAGCCGGCCAGCCGCCGCAGCGTCGGCAGCGCATCCAGGTCGCCCATCAACGGCACTGCGCCCAATGCACGCCACGCGACTGCCGCCTCGGGCTGGCGCACCAGCGCCACGATGCGATAGCGGCCCGCCAGGCGCCGTGCGACGCGTTGTGCGACATCGCCGGCACCGACGATCAAGAGTCGCGTTTTTCTTCGAGCCATTGTTCGATTATCACACGCCAGGTTCTTTGCTCATGTCCTTCCAGGTGACACTCAAGCCCAGCGACCGCCAGTTCACGGCCGATGCCGACAGCTCGGTCCTGCAAGCGGCGCTCGATGCCGAGCTAATTCTGCCCTACGGCTGTCGCGACGGCGCCTGCGGCTCATGCAAGGCCAAGGTCCTCGATGGCGACATCGATCATGGCAAGTCACCACTGACCACCCTGCCGGAAGAAGAACGCGCCGCCGGCGTCGCCCTGCTGTGCTGTGCCCACGCGCGCTCGGACCTGACCATCGAATGCCGCGACGTGCGCTCGGCGCATGACATTCCGTTGCGCAAGCTGCCCTGCCGCGTGCAGGCACTGGTACGCGCCGCCGACGACGTCATCGTGGCGCGTCTCAAGTTGCCGGCCAACGACGCCTTCCGCTTTTACGCCGGCCAGTACATCGATTTTCTGCTCGCCGATGGCAAGCGCCGCAGTTTCTCGATCGCCAACGCACCGCATGACGCGGAATCGCTGGAGGTCCACATCCGGCGCGTGCCCGGCGGGCATTTCACCGAACACGTGTTTTCCAGCATGAAAGAGCGCGACATCCTGCGTTTTGAAGGGCCACTCGGCGGTTTTTACCTGCGCGAATCCGCCAAGCCGATCGTGTTCCTGGCTGGCGGTACCGGCTTCGCCCCCATCAAAAGCATCGTCGAAGACATGATCCATACCGGCAACACGCGGCCGGCGGTGCTGTATTGGGGCGCCCGCGACCGTGCCGGCCTGTACCAGCACGAACTGGCCGAAGCATGGGCGCGCAGCGTGCCGAATTTTCGCTATGTGCCGGTCATCTCGGATGCCACGACGGGCTGGGACGGCCGCCAAGGACTGGTACACCGCGCGGTCGCCGATGATCTGCCCGATCTGAGCGGCCATCAGGTCTATGCCTGTGGCTCGCCGGCCATGGTGGACGCCGCTCGTCGGGATTTCGAGACCGCATGCGGGCTGCCGGACGGCGAATTTTTCGCTGATGCTTTTACATTTGCGGCCGATAACATTAGTTGAAGCCCCTCGAGCGCCGATATGCCGCCCGTGGCGATGCCCCCATCGCCGCGCGCCGCGCCGAGCCCGCCCGTGACCGCAGGACCAAGAGGCCCCGATGCAGCAAGGTGTACTGATCACCCGCGAACCCGTCGTCAACAAGCAGCGCGCCATCACGGCCAACCGCCTGATCGTGCACGCGGCCAATGTGCCCGAGGCGGTGGCAGCGCTCAATGAACTCAAGGACGTCTGGCCGCAGGAACACATGGTGTTCCTCAGCCTTGGCAAGCTGGTACCGACCACCGAGCTGCTCGAATGGCAGACGCCGCCGAACACCCTGGTGGAGATCCCCGCCCAGACCCTGCAGCATCCGCGCACGCAACAACTGCTGCCGGAACTGGCAGCCGCTGGCGTACCGCTGGGCCTGGCCTGGTACCAGCCGGGCGTGCAATGGCCGGCCGACATCGACTGCCGCTTCGCGCTGGCCGACGCACGCCGTGTCGCCGCCCCCGACGGCGCGCCGGGCCTGGTGCTGGCCTGGGGCCTGGGCGACCTGACGGCCTTCGCACCTGCGGTGGCGGCCGGCTACGCGGGCGCCGCCGGCATGTTCTTCCTGCGCGGGGTCAATGCATCCGGCAAACTCGAAGCCTCGCACGCGCAGATCATCCGCGTGCTCAACCTGGTGCGCCAGAACGCCGAGCTGGCGGACATCGAAGCGGCTCTCAAGCAAGACATCACGCTGTCGTACAAGCTGCTCCGCTATATCAATTCGGTCGGCTTCGGCTTGATGGTCGAGGTGCAGTCCTTCCGCCATGCCGTGACCATCCTGGGCATGGACAAGCTCAACAAGTGGCTGTCGCTGCTGCTGGTATCGGCCAGCCACGACGCCGGCGCGCCGGCGGTCATGCAGGCGGCCATCGCGCGCGGGCGATTGATGGAAATCCTGGGCGCCCAGTTCTTCGACAAGTCCGAGCTGGACAACCTGTTCATCACCGGCGCTTTTTCGCTGCTGGATGTCCTGCTCGGCACTACGCTGGACGCCATTCTCGAACACATGGCGCTGCCGACACCGATCATCGATGCGCTGATGCATAACGAGGGGCCTTACGCCCCCCTGCTGACGCTGGCTCGCACGACCGAGACGTTCATGCCGGATGCCTTGCGCCATCAGGTCGATACGCTGGGCATCCCACCGGCCGACGTATCCACCGCGCTGGTCAAGGCGCTTGGCTTCGCCGATGGCCTCAGCTTTTCCTGACCGATAATCGCCAAAATCGTCAAAATCACGGATTTTTGACAAAACTACTCAAGTTATCCCCGGCACGGCCGTCAAGTAGACGCTTAAGGTGTTTTTTGCGGATTCGGAGGAGTGTGGCGGCTTTCACGCCCGAGCCCTGGAGGCGCTCCCTAGAATGACGCGCACTCACGTCTCGACACGACCATCTTGCCAGCCATTCCGTCCGCTTCGCCGCTCGATTCGCGCCTTTGGCCGGCGGGTGCCTGTGCGGCCGACGGTTTAAAGCTGCTCGGCGTACTCAACGCGAGCCGCCAGGATGGCGATGACGCCCTGATCGAGACGCTGCTCGACAGCCCCTGGATGTCACGCCAGTTGCTCGCCGCCTGGCCGTCCACCGAAAGTTCTCCCGCCCAAGCCCTGCGCCAGGCCTGCCGCCATGCCGGTCGCGACCTGCTGGCCGCGTGGGCGATGCTGGCCACCGCGTCGCTGGATGATGTCCCCACCGCCCGCCTGAGCCAGTTCGTTCAGTTCAACGAGCATGCGCGCCGCGTGGCGCGCCTGGCTCAGGGCTTTGCCGCCGTCACCAATTTGGCGGTGCCGGAACAGGCCTATCTGGCCGGACTGTGGCACAACCTGGGACAGTTGGTCCTGTGCGCCAGCCGCGCCGGCTATCCCGGCCCGGTGATGGATAGCCGCGAGGCGACCCTCGCCGCCGGCGAACAGCGGCAATACGGCGAAGATCACGCCACCCTGGGCGCGCATCTGGCACGTGGCTGCCTGCCGATTGCGCTGCTGCCGGAGGCCATCGAACTACACCATGCGCCCGAAGCCTTCGTGCGGGCCATGCCGGGTTTGCCGCGCGTGCTCAAGGCGGCCGTGGAGGCGACCACCCAGACTGCGGGCGGCATCGAAACTGCGGCCCGCCTGCTCGACATGGCGCCCAATACGGTGCGCGAAGCACTCAAGGCCATGCAAGAGGGCGACAGCGCTGCCACCCTGCCGGCCCCCGGCGCGGTGGCCTTCGAACTGGCCATGACCAGCGCCCAGGGCATGATCCGCGCAAGCTTCGCCGATGTCGCCGAAGCTGTCTGTCGCGAACGCTTCACGATAGCTGGCGCCCTTCTGGCAGGCCAAGGCGCCCCCTTGGTGTTGCTGGCCGACGAAGAAGACAGCCTCAGCGTCCTGGCCGATGCCTCGACCCATGCGCCGGTCGAACTCCCCGCGATCAACGGCCGCGACAATGTCGCCGCGCGGGCGCTCAACGGGCAGGAAGAAATCACGCTGGCGCCGGGCTACACCGGCCATGCCGGTGACTGGCTGCTGGCCCGCAGCCTCAATGCCCCATCACTTGGCGTGGTGCCCTGGCATGCCGGCATCACGCGCGGCGTGGCTGTTTATGCGCGCCGCACCAGCGACGCGCTGTCGTCCGCCGAGCAGACATTGCTGCGTGTCATCGTGGGCAGCGCCATGTCGGCGCATGAACGTGCGCGCATCCAACGCCTGGCGATCAAGACGGCACGTGAGTCGGTGCGCCAGGCCGAACAGCAATCGGCACGGCGCATCGCGCATGAAGTCAGCAACCCGCTGTCGATCGTCGGCAACTACCTGTCGATCATCCAGCGCGAACAGGACATGTCGCCCGAGCTGCAACGCCAGCTCACCCTCATGCACGCCGAAGTCGATCGCGCGCAGCGCCTGGTCAAGACTTTGGGACGCGGCACGCCGGTCCGCGAGCAGACTGGTACGGCACGCGTCAACGACATCCTGCACGACCTGCGCGCACTCTATGAAGAGAACCTCTTCGCGCGGCGTCACATCGCCCTCGTCATGCAGTTGTCGGACAGCGTGCCGACGGTGGCGATGGAGCCGGACATGCTGCGCCAGGTGGTATTGAATCTGCTGCTCAATGCGGTCGAAGCCATGGGCGACAAACCCGGCTCGGTACGCGTGTCGACCAGCAGCGATTTGAATTTCGACGATCGTCCGTGGGTGGAGATCCGCGTCAAGGACGATGGCCCGGGCTTGCCGCGGCCGCGCGATGATCGTCTCGAACTGCCGCGCGCTTCCAGCAAGGCAGCCCCGCATGCCGGTGTGGGGTTGGCGGTAAGCCGCGAACTGGTGCAGCAGGCAGGCGGCCACTTGCTGTGCCGCTCGCGCGAAGGCGCGGGCACGACATTCTCTATTTTGCTGCCCCTGGCCAGTTCAACTGCCAGCGCTTAACAGAAAAATCCTATAAAAAGTTGCGAAATTCGGGGAATGCAGCGAACATGACACACGCTCGTCAAGAGAGAGCAGCGCCCTACACGACCATGGACCGACTTCGACCGGACACCGTGCCTTTCGCCGTCATGGCGATTCCCGAACTGGAACAGCTGTTCGGTGAACCTGCACCGCTGGTGGCCGAACGGGGCACGGCCCGCGTCCTCGTGGTGGAAGACGATCCGCTGCTGGGCGAGAGCCTGATCCACCTGCTGACCGAGCCGGATCGGTCCTTTGAACACGCCAGCACGGTGTCGGAAGCGATCAGCATCCTCAACGCCCGGGAATTCGAACTGGTGCTGCTCGACTATCGCCTGCCGGACGCCACCGGCCTGTCGGTGATGGAATGGCTGAGCCAGGCCGGCCGCTCGGAAGCGGTCATCATCGTCAGCGGTGAAAATTCGGCAGACGCCGCCATCGGCGGCCTGCGCCGTGGCGCCGACGACTACCTGCAGAAACCCTACCACCCGGACCAGATGCGCCGCGCCGTCGATAACGCCCTGCGCAAAGTCGAACTGGAGCGGACCAATCAGCGCATGCGGCACCAGCTGGAAGATTCCGGCCGCCTGCACCGCCATCTGATCGAACACTCGCCGGACCTGATCTACACGCTGACACCGGACGGACGCTTCGCGTACATCAACCTGCGCGTCGAGACCCTGCTGGGTTTCCGCCGCGACGACGTCGTCGGCCAGCATTACGAACAGATCCTGTGGCCGGATGAACTGGCACAGAGCCGCGACGCCTTTTGCGAACGCCGCACCGGCGCGCGCGCATCGGCCAACGTCGAACTGCGCCTGAAACGCAATCCCGACACCACCGAAAGCGCCGAGGCCCCCTACGTGACCGTCATGCTCAATGCCATGGGCATGTATTCGCGCAGCAAGGAGGCGATATCGCAGAAGCCGCGCTTCCTCGGCACGTATGGTGTGGCACGCGACATCTCCGACCGCAAGCGCGCCGAAGAGATGATCGCCTACCAGGCCTATCACGATCAGCTCACCCTGCTGCCCAATCGCGCGCTGTTCCAGGATCGCCTGGAACTGGCGGTGGCCCAGGCACAGCGGCGTGGCGCCACGCTCGGCGTGATGTTCATCGATCTTGACCGCTTCAAGCTGGTGAATGACAGCTTCGGCCACACCGAAGGTGACAAGCTGCTGCGTGCCATCGCGTCGCGCCTGAAGCAGTGCCTGCGCCGCGGCGATACGCTGGCCCGCCAGGGTGGCGATGAATTCACCGCGCTGCTGCCCGATCTGTCTTCGCCCGACGATGCGGCCATCATCGCCAACAAGATCCTGCATGAATTGCGGGCGCCCTTCCCGGTCGCGCACACCGAATTCCGCGCCACGGTCAGTATCGGCATCGCGCTCTATCCGCGCGACGGCACTTCTGCCGAAGCGCTGACGCAGCACGCCGACATCGCGATGTATCAGATCAAGTCGCGCGGCCGCAACAACGCCTGCTTCTTCTCGGCCGAGATGAACGTCGAGCACATGCAGCGCGTGACCATGGAGCGCGAACTGGCGCGCGCCATCGAACAGGGCGAGCTGGAACTGGAATACCAGCCCAAGTACAGCCTGAGCCGCCGCCGCATGGTCGGCGTGGAAGCGCTGCTGCGCTGGCGCCATCCGGAGCGCGGCGTGATTCCGCCCGGAGACTTCATCGGCATCGCCGAAGAGAGCGGCCTGATCCTGCCGATCAGCGATTGGGTCCTCAACGAAGCCTGTGCACAGTTGGCACGCTGGCGCGCCATGGGGCACGAGCAGTTGCAACTGGCGGTGAATCTGTCGCCCCGCGATTTCGATCGCGACACCATCGTGAGCGACGTCGTCAGCGCCACCGAACGCCATGCGTTGCCCCCCAGTTCGCTCGACATCGAGATCACCGAGAGCTCGCTGCTGCGCGACACCGAGGGCGTCGCGCGCAAGGTACGCCAATTGCGCAAGCAAGGCTACGGCGTGTCGATCGACGATTTCGGCACCGGCTTTTCGTCGCTGGCCTATCTGCAGAAGCTCCCCGTCACCAGCCTGAAGATCGACCGCAGCTTCGTGCAGGAACTGGATGGCGGCAACAATCGCCACCCCATCGTGTCGGCCATCGCCGGCGTGGCACATGGCTTCGGCCTGCATGTGATCGCCGAAGGCGTCGAGACCGAACAACAGGTCTACGCGTTGCGCGCCATGGGCTGCGACGAGATGCAAGGCTATTACTTCGGTCGCCCGCTGTCGCCGGCCGCCATCACCGCCAAGCTCGAACAGACGGTGGCCGCACCAAGCATCTTCCACGCATAGGATCGCCAGACGAAAAAAAACGGGCGCGTCGCAAGACGCGCCCGTTTCATTTGGTCGGCCGCAAAGACTCAGGCAGTGCGCCCGTAGGTATCCTCGAATCGCACGATGTCGTCCTCGCCCAGGTACGAGC
>JASGFB010000049.1:0-30397 GCA_047605765.1 Rhodocyclaceae bacterium | reverse complement strand
CCCAACAAAACCCACAACCCCCCACGCCCCCCGGGGCGGCGGCCCCCGCGACCAGGCCGCCGTCGATCTGGAGCGCACGGTCATCAAGGCGCCGGTGGACGGCGTCGTCGCCAAGCGCCAGGTGCAACTGGGGCAACGCGTGCAGGCTGGCATGCCGTTGCTGGCGGTGGTACCGATCGATCAGATGCACGCCGATGCCAACTTCAAGGAAGTGCAATTGCAGAAGGTGCGCGTTGGCCAGCCGGTTACGCTGCATGCCGACCTGTACGGCACCGACATCGTCTACCGCGGGGTGGTCGAAGGCTTTTCCGGCGGATCGGGCGCGGCGTTCGCGGCGATCCCGGCGCAGAACGCCACCGGCAACTGGATCAAGGTGGTGCAGCGGCTGCCCGTGCGCATCAAGCTTGAACCGGAACAACTGCGCGCCCATCCGTTGCGCGTGGGCCTGTCGATGACGGCCGAGATCGACACGCGCCAGGGCACCGACAAGGGCACGGTGCAGCCATGACCGATCGCGCGCCGGCACTGCCGGCCCCGGGCGAGGCCCCGCAGTTGTCGGGCGGCATGCTGTGGGTGGCCGCCATCGTGCTGGCGGCGGCCAACTTCATCGCCGTGCTCAACATGACCATCGCCAATGTGGCGGTGCCCAACATCGCCGGAAACCTGGGCGCCACCACCAGCCAGGGCACCTGGGTCATCACCTCGTACGCGGTGGGCGAAGCCATCACGGTGCCGCTCACCGGCTGGCTGGCGGCGCGCTTCGGTGCGGTGCGCGTGTTCGTCGGTTCGATGGCGCTGTTCGGCGTCTTCTCGGCCATCTGCGGGCTGTCCAACAGCCTTGGCCTGCTCGTTGTGGCGCGCATCTTTCAGGGCTTCTCCGGCGGGCCGCTGATGCCGCTGTCGCAAACCTTGCTGATGCGTATCTTCCCCAAGGAAAAAGCCGCCGCCGCCATCGGCATCTGGTCGATGACGACCCTGGTGGCGCCGGTGGTGGGGCCGATCCTCGGTGGCTATCTGTGCGACGACTTCAGTTGGCCGTGGGTGTTCTTCCTCAATGTGCCCATCGCCGCGCTCGGTGCCTTGTTCGCCTGGAAGTTGCTGGCGCGCTTTGCCGACGCCGCACGGCGCGCACCCATCGACGTGGTCGGCCTGCTGTTGCTGGTGATCTGGGTGGCGGCGCTGCAGTTGATGCTGGACGAAGGCAAGGACCTCGACTGGTTTGCGTCGACCAAGATCGTCACGCTGGCCATCGTCGCGGCCGTCGGCTTCGTGGCGTTCCTGATCTGGGAATTCCACGATCCGCATCCGATCGTCGATCTGCGCGTGTTCCGGCACCGCGGCTTTACCGCCAGCGTGCTGACCATCAGCCTCGCCTTCGCGGCCTTCTTCGGCGTCAATGTGCTGACTCCGTTGTGGTTGCAAAGCTTCATGGGCTACACCGCGACGCAGGCCGGTTTCGCCACGGCGTGGACGGGCGTGACGGCGTTCTTCATCGCGCCGCCCATTGCGCAGCTATGCAACCGGGTGGACCCGCGCAAGCTGGTGTGCGGCGGCATCCTGTGCCTGGGCGTGGTGACGCTGTGGCGGACGGTGGCGACCACCGACATGGGTTTCTGGGACATTGCCATCCCGCTGATGGTCATGGGCCTGGGGATGCCGTTCTTCTTCATCCCCACCACCGGGCTGGCGCTGGCCAGCGTCGAGGCGCACGAAATGGATTCGGCCGCCGGGCTGATGAATTTCCTGCGGACCCTGTCGGGCGCCGTCGCGACCTCGGTCGTCACCACCAGTTGGAGCAATCAGATCACCCGCAACCATGCCGAGCTGGTGGGGCTGGCCGATCGCGGGGACGAGGTGCGCAGTCTGCTCGGCCATGCCGGCATGCCGCTGGATGCCGTCAACCAGGCCATCGATTACCTCGTCACCGGGCAGGCCGTCATGCTCGCCACCAATCAGTTGATGTGGGCCATCGGCGTGGCTTTTCTGGTGGCGGCTTCGGTCATCTGGCTGGCGCCCAAGCCGACGCGGGTGGTCGAGCCCGGGGCCGGTGGTCACTAGCTCATTTGCATACGCTTAGCGAGAACGTCGCCATGTTCACTCATCTGCTTGTTCCCACCGATGGTTCGGCGCTGTCGCGCCGGGCCGTTGCCCAGGCCGTCGCCTTCGCCTCCCAGGCGGGGGCGCGCATTACCTTCTTCACGGCGGTGGAATCCCTGCCCAAGGTGTACGCCGATCCGGGCGCCGTCTTCGGCGCGCTGGCGTTGTCGGAGTACGCCGAGGGCGCTCACGGGGTGGCCGCCGCCATGCTCGAAGATGCCGCCGTGATGGCGCGCGATGCCGGCGTGCCGTACCGCGCCGAGCAGGCGGTGTGCGATGCGCCCTATGCCGCCATCATCGACGCCGCCACGCGCCATGAATGCGATCTCATCTTCATGGCCTCGCACGGTCGGCGCGGCATCGATGCGCTGCTGCTGGGCAGCGAGACGCACAAGGTGCTCACCCACAGCCCGGTGCCGGTGCTGGTCTGCCGCTGACGCCTGGCCGCCCGGCGCGGGCCGCGGGCGTTCCGCTGGCTCACTGTACGGGGCGGATGTTCACCACCTTGACCTTGGTGAAGCCGACGTACTCGCGGTCGAACTTGCCGACGATCTCCACCGGCGTCTTGTCGTCCACTTTCAGGCCCAGCGGCCAGTGCTTGTCATTGATCTTGATGAGCACGCTGCCGGTGCCATCGGTGAAGTTGTACAGATCGCTGTAAGCCGTGCGGCGGGTGATCGTGCCGCGCAGCACCACCGGCTCGTGGTCGCGGCCCTGGTCGAGTAACTGCCTGACGGTCTGGGGCGAGCCGTTGGGGCCGACGTACTGGGCGATGGCGGTGGTCGAGCCGACGACGACGGCGCCGACGAGCAGCGTGGCGAATGCGGTTTTCATGTGGGGTCCTTTCAAGTGGGGAATCGGTGTCCCAGGTGGGACGCTGAGGCGCAGTCTGCCGCCGCCCACCTGAATCCAGTCTGAATGCGGTGTTCACCTGCGGTTCAGGTCGGCGCTCCTACACTTCGCCGCATTCGCTCGCCGTTGCGCGGGCGGCCTGCTACCGTATCCGCATGCACATCGTTCGTCGTGGTTTCTTCTTGCTGGCCGCATTCCTGGCGCTGCCCGGCCCGGTGCGGGCCGGCGACAAATTCGAGCAGGACCGTGCGCGTGAAGCGGTGCAGTCCGGGCAGGCGATGTCCTTCGCCCGCGTGCAGGAGAAAGTGGCCGCCCAGTGCGACTGCCAGTTGCTCGAAGCCAAGCTGCATCCGGAGAAGGACCACGGTGCGCTGTTCCTGATGTACGAGATCAAGGCATTGCGGCCCGACGGCGGCATCGTCAAGATCGAGATGAACGCCCAGACCGGCGAGATCCTGCACATCAAGAACAAAGGCAAGAAGGACTGACGGGGCCCATGCGAATCCTCATCGCCGAAGACGAACCCGCCCTGCAGGCGCAGTTGCTGCGCATGATGGGCGATGCCGGCTACATCGCCGAAGTGAGCGGCGATGGGCGCGATGCGCGCCATCGCGGCCTCAGCGAAGACTTCGATGCCGTTGTCCTCGATCTTGGTCTGCCCGGGCTCGACGGGCTCAGCGTGCTGCGGGCGTGGCGCCAGGCCGGCCGTGCCATGCCGGTGCTGATCCTCACCGCGCGCGGCAACTGGAACGAAAAGGTCATCGGCATCGATGCCGGGGCCGACGATTACCTCGCCAAGCCCTTTCATGCCCCCGAACTGCTGGCGCGCTTGCGTGCCCTGATCCGCCGCAGCGCCGGATTGGCTTCGTCTGTCCTGAGTTGCGGCGCGCTGGCCCTGGATACGCGCGCCGGCACCGCTACCTTCGACGGCCAACCCGTCACGCTCACGGCACACGAATACAAGCTGCTCGAATACCTCATGCACCGGCCGGGCGTGGTCGTGTCGCGCAGCGAGCTGACCGAACACATCTACGCGCAGGATTTCGATCGCGATTCCAACACCATCGAGGTGTTCGTGGCCCGCCTGCGCAAGAAGCTCCGGCCGGACGTCATACAGACCGTGCGCGGCCTGGGCTACCGGATGGCGGTCGATGTCTGACGCACGCATCGCCACGCCGCCGCGCTCGCTGCGCGTCCGCCTGCTGTGGGGCACGGTGATCGGTGTGGCGCTGGCGCTGATCGCCACCGGCGTGGCGCTCACCACCTTGTTCCGCACCCACGTGATCTCGCAGTTCCAGTCGGCGCTGTCGCGGCAGATGGACCAACTGATCGTGGAGCTGGAATTCGACGCCGCCGGGCGGCCGCAGGTCGACGATGCCGCCATGCTCGACCTGCGTCTGCGCAAGCAGTACTCCGGCATGTACTGGCAGATCGATGAGCTGCCGGATGGGCGGGCCGCGCGCACCGGCGTGCTGCGTTCGCGTTCGTTGTGGGATTCCAATCTGAGCCTGTCCGTCGCTGGCGCCACCGAACCGGGGCCACTCGTCGTCGGCCAGGGCGTGGGGCCGGCGGGGGAGTCACTGCTCATCCTGCAGCGCGTGGTGACCTCACCGGACGCGCCGGGGCGACGTTTTCGCCTGATCGTCGCCGGCAACCTGCGCCTCAACAACGAAGCCACCAATCGCTTCAGCCTGGCCCTGGCGGCGGCGCTGGCGCTGCTGCTGATTCTGCTGGCGCTGGCGGCCTGGGCGCAGGTGAGTGTCGGGCTCAAGCCCCTGCGCGATCTGCAGGCGGCGCTCAAGGCGGTGCGCGATGGTCGCACCGAGCGCCTGGAGGGCGTCTTCCCGCAGGAGGTGCAGCCCTTGGTGGATGACTTCAACCAGGTGCTGACGGCCAACGCCGAAGTGGTGTCGCGTGCGCGCACGCAGGCCGGCAATCTGGCGCACGCCCTCAAGACGCCGATCGCGGTGCTGGAGAACGAAGCCGATCGGGCTGCGGTGGAAGACGGCCACTTGCCCGTGGACCTGGTCAAGGCCCAGTTGTCGCAGGTGCGCCGCCATGTCGACTGGCATCTGAGCCTGGCGCGCGCGGCCGCTTCGCGCGGCTTGCCGGGGCGTCAGACCGACGTGGTGGATACGTTGGCTGGTTTGTTGCGGGTACTCGAACGCGTCTTCGTCGACAAGCAGGTCCACACCACGCTCGAGGCGCAGGGCGAAGTGCCGCGCTTTGCCGGTGAATCGCAGGACCTGCAGGAAATCCTCGGCAATCTGCTGGAAAACGCCTTCAAGTGGGCGCGCGCCGAAGTATCGATCCATGTCGACGCCGTGGATGACGGCGTGCGCGTGTGTATCGAGGATGACGGCCCCGGCATCGAGCCGGCGCAATGGCAGGCGGTACGCCAGCGCGGTGTGCGGCTGGACGAGAGCACGCCGGGCAGCGGCCTGGGGCTGGCCATCGTGCAGGATCTGGTGCAGCGTTACGACGGCGCCTTCGATCTGGAAAACCGTCAGGGCGGCGGCCTGCGCGCCGTGGTGCGCCTGCCGCGCCATGCACCGGCTGCCTGAGGGCGGCCGGCACCTTTCGCCCGTTCAGTCCACGTAGCGCAGCCCCGCTTTTTCGAGCGGCTCACGCATCTTGTACATATCCAGCCCCAGCGTGCCGGCGCCCAGCAGCGCGCGCTTGTTGCCCTCATTGGCTTCGCGCGTGGCAGCCGCTTCCAGCACCTGCGCGGCGCGCAGGCCCGGCACGCACACCACGCCATCGTCATCGGCCACGATGACGTCGCCGGGATGGATCAGCGCCCCTGCGCAGACTACCGGGATGTTGACCGAGCCAAGTGTTGCCTTGATGGTGCCCTTGGCCGAGATGGCCCGGCTCCACACCGGAAAATCCATCTCGGTGAGCGTGCGCACGTCGCGCACGCCGGCATCGATGATCAGCGCGCGTGCGCCGCGTGCTTTGAACGAGGTGGCCAGCAGGTCGCCGAAATAACCGTCGCAGCATTCCGAGGTGACCGCCGCCACAACGACGTCGCCGGGGCGGATCTGCTCGGCCACCACGTGCAGCATCCAGTTGTCCCCCGGCTGCAGCAGCACCGTGACGGCCGAGCCAGACACTTGCGCACCGGCATAGATGGGCCGCATGTAGGGCTTGAGCAGCCCGACGCGCCCTTGCGCTTCGTGCACCGTGGCGGCGCCGTAGCGGGCCAGGGCATCCACGGTGGCCGCCTCCGGGCGGCGGACGGTGCGATAGACAACGCCCAATTCGTACATGGTGATCTCCTTATTTGCCCTGAGCCTTGAGTGCCGCGTCCAGGCGCGGGAAGACGCGCCGCGCGTTGCCCTCGAAGACCAGGAAGCGCGTTTCTTCGTCGAGGTTGGCGGTGGCGTCGATGTAGCGGCGCGTGTCGTCGTAGGCGTGCCCGGTCTGCGGATCGATGCCGCGCACGGCGCCGATCATCTCGGAGGCGAACAGGATGTTGCGCACCGGGATCACGCGTGTCAGCAGATCGATGCCCGGCTGGTGATAGACGCAGGTATCGAAGAACACGTTGTTGAGCAGGTGCGTGTCGAGCAGCGGCTTCTTCAGTTCCTGCGCCAGGCCGCGGAAGCGCCCCCAGTGGTACGGTACGGCGCCGCCGCCGTGCGGGATGAGGAACCTGAGCGTGGGAAAGTCTGCGAACAGATCGCCCGTCAGGCATTGCATGAAGGCCGTGGTGTCGGCGTTCAGGTAGTGCGCGCCGGTCGTGTGGAAGCAGGCGTTGCAACTGGTCGACACATGCACCATCGCCGGGATGTCGTACTCGACCATCTTCTCGTACAGCGGGTACCAGTAGCGGTCGGTCAGCGGCGGGCTCGTCCAGTGCCCGCCGGACGGGTCGGGGTTGAGGTTGATGCCGACGAAGCCGTACTCCTCGATGCAGCGCTTCAGCTCGGGCAGGCAGGTCTCGATGGGCACGCCCGGTGATTGCGGCAGCATCGCCGCACCGATGAAGTGGTCGGGGAAGAGTTGGCTGACGCGATGGCACAGCTCGTTGCAGATCGCCGCCCAGGTGCTGGATGTCTCGAAGCCGCCGATGTGGTGCGCCATGAAGCTGGCGCGCGGGCTGAAGATCGTCAGGTCGCTGCCGCGTTCCTTCATCTTCTTGAGCTGGTTGCTTTCGATCGATTCGCGCACCTCGTCATCCGGGATATGCAATTCGCTTGCCTTGGGCGCGCTGGCCGGATCGTTCAGCGCAGCGACCTGGCGTTCGCGCCAGGCGGCCAGCGCGGCAGGCGCTGTCGTGTAGTGGCCGTGGACGTCGATGATCATGTGAAGTCTCTCTTATCGTTGTTGAATGGGTCTACGCGGTGACCGCCACCGGCATGCGCATGCCGTGGCGCACTTTGCAGGCGGCGGTGTGGGCGTCGGACAGAAAATCGAGCAGCGCCTGGGCGGCCTGCGGTTGCGGCGAGCGGGTGGCCACCGCGCCGACGAAAGTGGTGATGATCTCCACGCCGGGGGGCAGTCCGCCCACCACGGCAATGCCCTCGGCATGCATCAGTTCGGACAACTGCTGGAATCCCAGGTCTACCTCGCCGTGTGCCAGCAGGGCGGCGACAGGTATCCCGGCCGGGGCCTGCACGAGTCGGCTGTCGAGGCGCTGGCGCAGACCCCAGCGCTCGAACAGCGCCAACAGCGCGGTGCCGCTGGGGCCCGTCGAATAGCCGATGCGCGATGCCTGCAAGACGCTGTGGCGCAGCGCCTCTTCGCTATCGATGGCAGGTCGCGTGGCGCCGGCGCGCACCGCCACCGCCACCGGCGAATCGACGATGGCGCGGCAACTGGCGGCGCTGACCTGGCCGGCGGCGGCGAGCTTGCCGATGGCATCGCGCGCCAGCACCACCACGTCGAACAGCTCGCCGTCCTGGACGCGGCGCGCGGCGTCCACTCCGCCGACCGATTCGATGTTCACGCCGATGCCGCTGGCGCGCTGGTAAGCCTCGCTCAACTCGGCCAGCAAGAGGCGTGTGGCCATCGAGGAAATGCCGTGAAGGGAAAGGGTTGTCATGCGCTGCGCACCGGCTGGGGATGTGCGGCGCATTCTGCGCAGCGGCGGGGGACGAAACCTAGGCCCGGCCCCTACTAGCTGCTATTCAAAAGCGGCATAACGCATGCGAAGATGCTGCCCATGAATCTCAACCAGCTCCAGACCTTCGTGCATGTGGCCGAGCACGGCAGCTTCAGCAAAGCAGCCCTGGTGCTGGGTGTGGCGCAGCCCGCGCTGAGCCGCCAGGTGAGGGCGCTGGAGACCGAACTGCATGAGACGCTGCTGCTGCGCCACGGGCGCGGCGTGCAAGTGACCGATGCCGGGCGGCGCTTGCTGGAGCACTGCCAGGACATCCTGCACATGGTGTCGCGCGCCAAGGAAGACCTGCTGGCGCAGCGCAACGAGCCCATCGGCGTGGTGACCATCGCCATGCCGCCGACGGTGGCGCGCCTGCACACGCTCCCGCTGATCCGCGCCTTTCAGGCCGAGATGCCGCGCGCGCGGCTGGCCATCGTCGAAGGTTTCTCGGTGCTGCTGACCGAATGGCTGCTCACCGGTCGCACCGATCTGGCCCTCATCTACAGTCCCGAACCGCAAGCGGCGCTGGATATCGTGCCCCTGCGACGCGAACGCCTGTGCCTGATCAGCGCCGCCGGGCAGGCGCCCGGCAAGACAGTGTCGGTGCAGCAACTGGCGCGCTACCCCCTGGTGGTGCCGCAGCGCGGACAGATCTTCCGCAACCTGATGGAATCGGCCGCGGCCATGGCCGGCGTGCAACTGAACGTGGCGTGGGAAGTCTCCAGCGTGCCGGTGATCCTCGATCTGGTGGCGTCCGGCATGGGCCACGCCGCCCTGGGCGAGGAGGCGATCCGTTCGTATGAACACCCCGAGCGCCTGGCGGTGACGCCTTTGACGACGCCCTTCGCCGAGGCCGGCATCGTCAACACCCTATGTCTGGTCACCGCGGCGCACAAACGCACCACGCCGCTGACCCTGCGCACCGCCGCGCTTCTGCGCCGCATCATCACCGGCGCCTGAGCGCCATCCCCTCCGCTTAGTCGGTCTTGCTGGTCAGGTAATGCGCCGCCCGATGCAGGTGCGCCAGAAAGTGGCGCACGCTGGGCTTGAGCGCCGCCTCGGGCCGTGCCATCGCGGCCAGCGTCAGGCGTAGCGGGCCTTCGGCGACGGTCACCCGATCCAGGTGTTGCAGGGCAAAAGGATGGGCGGCGATCTGCCGTGGCAGCAGGCCGACGCAGTTGCCGCTGGCGATGATCGAGAACAGGCCCAGCGTGGAGTTGACCACCGCGCCGGCCGGCGGCGGCTTCAGGCCGTGCAGTTCGTACAGCGTCTTGGCATAGCCGGTGTCCGGCGTGGTGCCCGTATAGACCCACCGTGCCTGTGCCAGATCGGCCAGCGTGCGTGCGCGCGCCAGCGGATTGCCCTTGCGCACCACGATCACCATCTCGATGGGCATCAGGGTTTCCACCGCGAATTCCCCCGGCGGCAGATGCTCGGGCAGGGGGCCCAGGGCGATATCGACTTCACCTTTGCGCAGGCGCGTCAGTTGGGCGATGTACAGCTCTTCGGCGATGCGCAGCTGGATATCGGGGAATTCGCGCCCGAAGCTGCGCAGCGTCTCGGGGATCAGCAGCATCACCGCCAGGGGCACCGCGCCGATGGTCAGGGCGCCGCTCATGCGTCCGCCCAACTGGCGAATCTGGTCTACGGCGTGTTCCAGTTCGCGCTCGGCGGCCTGGGCGCGTTCGTACAGCACCATGCCCTGCGCCGTGGCGAGCACCCCGGTGGTGGAGCGCATCAGCAGCGTGGTCGCCAGCTCGCGCTCCAGTTCGCGGATCAGCTTGGTCAGCGCCGGCTGCGAGACATCCAGCCGGCGCGCGGCGGCTCGCAGGCTCCCTTCTTCGATGGCCGCGATCAGGGCCTTCAGGCTGGTCAGCTTCATGGGCGTCCCCCGCGATAACGGATCGTTATCGCGCATTCTCACATGGCATCTTATTGGCGCCCAGGGGCCTCCCTAGACTTCGCAGCGCAACACATAAAGACAAGTTCCGCCTCAGGCGGGACACCACCCACAGGAGACCCGCAATGACGCTCTTCACGCGCGCAGCCTTGGCCGCTGCCTGCCTTGCATCGCTGTTGCCCGCCGCCCGCGCGGCGGACGAAATCGTGCTCAAGGTGCATCACTTCCTGCCGGCCAATTCGTATGCGCAGCAGATGTTCATCCAGCCCTGGTGCGACAAGATCGCCGCCGAATCGGGCAAGCGCCTGCGCTGCCAGATCTACCCGTCGCTGCAGTTGGGCGGCACGCCGGCGCAGCTGGTCGACCAGCTGCGCGATGGCGTGGTCGATGTCATCTGGACCCTGCCGGGCTATACGCCGGGACGTTATCCCAAGGTCGAAGCCTTTGAGCTGCCGTTCATGATGCAGAGCGCCGACACCACCAGCCGCGCGCTGTGGGACTACGTGCACCAATACGCGCCCGACGAGTTCAAGGCCATGCATCCGATCGCCTTCCACGTCCATGGTCGCGGCGTCTTCCACGTGGTGCGCAAGCCGATCCGCACGCAGGCCGATTTCCAGGGCCTGAAGATGCGCGCGCCGACGCGCCAGACCACCAGGCTGCTCGCCGCCCTGGGCGCCACCCCGGTGGCGATGCCGGTGCCCGCCGTGGGCGAGGCCCTGTCCAAGGGCGTCATCGACGGTGCGCTGGTGCCGTATGAAGTGGTGCCTTCGGTGAAGATCCAGGAACTGGTCAAGTACCACTCCGAGACCGACCCGGCCGAGCGCGCGATCTATACCTCCACCTTCGTGTTCGCCATGAACACGCAGCGCTACGAGAGCCTGCCGCCCGATCTGAAGAAAGTGATCGACGCCAACAGCGGGGCGGATTTCTCGGCCCACATCGGCGCCGTCTTCATGCAGGCCGACGCCGAGGGCAAGAAGCTCACCAGCGGCAACACCACCAACGTCATCCCGAAAGCGGAACTGGCCAACTGGAAGAAGGCCGCGCAGTCGGTCACCGACGCCTGGGTGGCAGAGATGAATGGCAAGGGCCAGAACGGCCAGCAACTGCTCGACGGGGCACGCACGCTCATCGACAAATACGCACGCTGAGCGTTTGGGCGGCGCCCTGCGCGCCGCCCCTTTCTCATTCGTTCCACTTGCCATTCGCCGGCCCTCGCCGGCGCAGGAGTCGCCATGTCCGAACCCGTTGCGATGGCTGAGCCATCGCTGCCAGAAGGTCTCTACGGCCGTGCCTTGCGCGCTGTATGCCGTGCATTCGCCATCGGTGGTGCATGGGTCTTCATTGCCATCGTCATCATGAGCGTGATGTCGATCACCGGGCGCAAGCTGTTTGCCAGCCCGATCTCCGGCGACGTCGAAATGCTGCAGATGTGCGCCGCGTTCGCTTCCGCTTCGTTCTTCGCCTGGTGCCACCTGGCCGGCGGCGACGTGAAAGTGGATTTCTTCACCACCCATCTGCCGGCGCGCGTGGTGCACGCGCTGGATGCCTTCGGCTCGCTGCTGGTGGCCCTGTTCGGCGCCCTCATCGCCTGGCGCGCCACCGCCGGGGCACTGGGGGTGCGCGAAGCGGGCGAGCACAGCATGCTGCTCGACTGGCCGCTGTGGATGCCGCAGATTGCCATGGTGCCGGGTTTCATCCTGCTGGCCCTGGCGGGGCTCCACCGCATGGCGCAACACCTGAGCGCCATGGTCAAGGGAGGCCGGTCATGAGCGGCATCGGCATCGGTACGACCATCTTCGCCCTGCTCATGGTGCTGCTCGTCATTCGTGTGCCCATCGGCATCGCCATGTTCACCATGGGCGCGGTCGGCTATTGGGCACTGAGCGATTTCGACAGCCTGCGGCTGCTGTCCGCGCTCAAGACGCTGGCCTATGCGCGCCTGTCCAACTATGACATCGCGGTCATCCCGCTGTTTTTACTGATGGGGCAGTTCGCCACCCATGGCGGCTTGAGCGCGGCGCTGTTCCGTTTCGTCAGCGCCTTTCTCGGCCATCTGCGCGGCGGCGTGGCGATCGCGGCGGTGGGGGCCTGCGCCGGCTTTGGCGCCATCTGCGGCTCTTCGCTGGCAACGGCGGCCACCATGGGGCAGGTCGCCTTGCCCGAGCTGCGCCGCTTCGGCTACGCCGGCAGCCTGTCGACCGGCGCACTGGCGGCGGGCGGCACGCTGGGCATTCTGATTCCGCCCTCGGTGCCGTTGGTGATCTACGCCATCCTGACGCAGGAATCGATCGGCAAACTGTTCATGGCGGCGGTGCTGCCCGGCATCATCGCCATGCTCGGTTACATGCTGGTGGTGCGCCTGTTCGTGTTCATGCGGCCGGCATCGGCGCCGGCCGGCGTCGTGGTGCCGTGGCCGGAACGGCTGCGTGCCCTGGCCCAGGTGCTGCCGGTGCTGGTGGTGTTCCTGGTGGTGATCGTCGGCATCTACGGCGGCTGGGCCAATCCCACCGAAGCGGCGGCCATCGGCGCGGCAGCCTGCGGCCTGCTGGGGCTGGCGCGCGGCATGCGCGGGGACGCCTTCAAGGCCAGCCTGCTCGGCACCGCCCAGGGCACGGCCATGATCTACCTCGTGCTGCTCGGCGCCGACATGCTCAACACCGCCCTGGCGCTGTCGCAGATGCCGGTCGAACTGGCCGCCTGGGTTCAGTCCAGCCACCTCAGCCCGATGCTGGTGCTGATCACCATTCTGGCCATCTACATCCTGCTCGGATGCGTGATGGACAGCCTGGCGATGATCCTGCTGACGATTCCCATCTTCTATCCAATCGTCATGGGTCTGGAGTTCTACGGCCTCAACGCCACCGACAAGAGCGTGTGGTTCGGCATCCTGGCCCTGATGGTGGTGGAGATCGGTCTGGTGCACCCGCCGGTAGGCATGAACGTCTACATCATCAATCGTCTGGCGCGCGACGTGCCGCTGTCCGAAACCTTCAAAGGGGTGATGCCATTTCTGGCCTCTGACTTCGTGCGCATCGCCCTGCTGCTGGCTTTCCCATCCATTGCGCTGGTGCTGGTGCGCACCTTCGGTGGATGACTGCTTCCTGCCTTACGAACCCGCACCGCGCTGAGCCGTGGCCGCCCCGGCCACTTTCACCAACCTGACAGATGCCCGCCCGCGCAGCGCGCGGCGGGCCGGACACCCGCTATGGCAACCATCATCGGCGGCATTGCCGCATCGCATACGCCCACCATCGGCTTTGCCTTCGACCGCGACAAGCGTGGCGACCCCGCCTGGGCGCCGGTCTTCGAAGCGTTCGATCCGGTGCGTCAGTGGCTGGACGCGCAGAAGCCCGACGTGCTGCTGTTTATCTACAACGACCACGTCACGTCGTTCTTCTTCGATCACTACTCGGCGTTCGCGCTGGGCATCGGACCGCAGTGGCAGGTGGCCGACGAAGGGGGCGGGCGGCGCGATCTGCCCGCCGTCGACGGCGATCCGGCCTTTGCCGCGCATCTGGCCCGCGCGCTGATGGCCGATGAATTCGACATGTCCTTCTTCCAGGATCGTGCGCTGGACCACGGTTGTTTTTCGCCGCTGTCGATGCTGTGCCCGCATACGCCCGCCTGGCCCGTGCGCATCGTGCCCTTGCAGGTCGGCGTGTTGCAGTTCCCGATTCCCACGGCGCGGCGTTGCTATCGCCTGGGGCAGGCCCTGCGGCGCGCCATCGAGAGCTACCCCGAACCCCTGCGTGTGGCCATCGTCGCCACCGGCGGCTTGTCGCACCAGGTGCACGGCGAGCGCGCCGGCTTCAACAACACCGCCTGGGACGCGCAGTTTCTCGATCTCTTCGAGCAGGACCCGGACACCCTGGCGGCCATGACGCACGCCGAGTACGCCGAGCTGGGCGGCATCGAAGGGGCGGAAGTCATCATGTGGCTGGTCATGCGCGGCGCATTGTCGGCGCACATCCGCTGCCTGCACCGGGCGTACTACCTGCCGTCGATGACCGGCATCGCCACCGCCATCTATGAAAACAGCGCAGCGCTGCCGCCTGTTGGCGCGCAGGCACGCCAACAGGCGCACGAAGCCGAGCAACTGGCGGGTGTCGAACGCCTGTCAGGCAGTTACCCCTTCACGCTGGAGCGCAGCGTCAAGGGCTATCGGCTCAACCGCTTCCTGCACGCCCTGATCGAACCGGCGGTGCGTCGGGCGTTCCTGGCAGACCAAGAGGCCCTGTTCGCAACGGCCGCGCTCAGCGAGACCGAGCGCGATCTGGTGCGCCGCCGCGACTGGCGCGGCATGATGCACTACGGGGTGATCTTCTTCATGCTCGAAAAACTCGGCGCCGTCATCGGCGTATCGAACCTGCACATCTATGCCGCCATGCGCGGCGAAACCCTGGAGCAATTCCAGCGCACCCGCAATGCGCCGGGCGCGCTCTATTCGGTGGCCGGCAAGGAAGCCGGCGCGCTCGACTGGAACCGTCCGTCGCAGTCCTGAGGGCAAATTGGCTTCGTCGCAATGCAGCATTTGTGCGCTGCGTTGCGACGGTGCCACAGGTGGGGTTTGCGAATGTTGCCAAGCCGTCGTTGTGACCGCTATCTTTCCTCCAACAACTATTTGCGCCCGGCGAGGCGCAATGAGCGAACCCCACCACCCCTGGTGAGGCGCTCGTGAGAAGTAGACGAGGAGACAACGATGACGCACAAAAGGATGCGCCGCAGCACCAGTGTGCTGCTGGCGGTGATGGTCACGGGCGTGCTGTCGGCATGCGGGTCCAGTGACGACGACAACGGCTCGGCGGGGACTTCATCGAGCAGTTCGTCCAGTTCGTCGAGCGCCGCATCGAGCGCCTCGTCGAGCGCCGCTTCCAGTCAGGCCTCGTCGTCGTCCAGTTCGAGCGCGCCCACCGTCAGCGCCGCCTGCTCGGCGGTGAACGTGCAGGCCAGCCATGGCACCAACAACAGCATTCCGCAGAGCCCCTGCGTACCGGCCCTGGCCTACGACGACACCAGCGTCACGCTGGTGTGGAACAAGCCGGATGTCTACGCCGCCATCACCGACTACAACGTCTACCTGAACGGCACCTTGCTGGGCCGCGCGAGCGACAACAACACCCTTCATTCGGTGGCCAAGCCGTACATCGATAATTTCTACAAGGACGACACCGCCGCCTTCCACACCAAGGTGACGTTCCATAACTTCCACGCCACCGGCCTGTCGCCGGATACCTACTACAGCTTCACGGTGCGTTCGGTGAGCGGCAGCGGCACCGAATCGGCCGACAGCGTGGCGGTGGTCGTCAAGACGGCGCCGGCCTTCACGCGTATCTACAACGTTGCGACGCTGGGCGCCAAGGGCGACGGCACCACGGTCAACACCAGCGTTATCCAGGCAGCCATCGACGAGTGCTCGGGCACGTCGACCTCGGCCTATGGCTGCAAGGTGCTGATCCCCGCCGACGCGGCCAGCGGCAAGGTGTTCAAGACCGGCGCCCTGTTCCTCAAGAGCAACATGACGCTGGAAGTGGCCGAGGGCGCCACGCTCAAGGGCTCGACCGCCGCCGAGGACTTCCCGCTGAGCAAGGGCTACCAGCTCTACAGCTACTTCACCAACAGCACCGACGATCGCCGGCCGCCCTCGCTGCTCAACGCGCTCAACCCGGCTCACATGAACGGCACGGCGGCCCTCACCAATCACCAGGGGTATGACGAGACGCGCGGCGTGTTCCAGAACATCCGCGTCACCGGCAAGGGTTCGCTCGATGGCAGTGGCTGGGTGCGCAGCGCCGATGGCAGCGATGAGCTGGGCAACGCGCTGGCCAAGTTCGAGGCGGGCAGTTCGAGCAAGTGGAGCACGCTGGGCGATCTGGCCAAGAACCAGATGCTGGCGGCGCAGACCGAAGCGGGCGGTACGCTGACTTCGGATCAGAACTCCAATTACTACAGCAACCGCCGTTCGAGCCTGACCACTTTCCGCGGCGTCAGGAACATGTACTTCGGCAACCTCAACCTGACCAACCCGGCCTATCACGGCGTGATGTTCATCGAAAGCGAGAACGTGGTGTTCACCAACACCAAGACGCAGACTTTCGACATCAACAACGCCGACGGGGTCGAGTTCGGCAACAGCGCCAATGCCCTCGTGTTCAACAACTTCGTCGACAGCGGGGACGACAACGTCAACTTCGCCGCCGGCCAGGGCAAGAACTACGAAGGCGTCACGCCGCAGCAATATGCCTGGATCTTCAACAACTACATGCGCGAAGGCCATGGCGGCGTGGTGGCGGGCAGCCACACCGGGGCGTGGATCCAGGACATCCTGGCTGAGGACAACGTCATGTTCATGACCGACAACGGCCTGCGCATGAAGAGCACGCCGGCCACCGGCGGCGGCGCCCGCCGCGTCGTCTTCCGCGATACCGCCATGCGTGAGGTGGGGACCAAGAACAGCGTGGTGTCCAACGGCAAGACCTTCACCAACAACACCAACGGCAACCCGTTCATCATGACGCTGTCGTACAGCGCGGGCAGCAACGTGTTCGAGAACGCGTCGGCCTCGGCGCAGTTCCGCGACATCACCGTCAAGAACGTGACGGTCGACAACGGGTCGAACGCCACCGGCTCGGCGGTGATCCAGGTCGATGCCTACGACGGCAAGGACACCACGCTGGGGTACGCCGAGACCTTCCACGAGAACGTTGTCTTCGACACGGTGAAGATCGCCAACGCCAAGCCGACCAGCATCAGCCGCCTGAAGAACAGCACCTTCAAGGACGTGACCATCACCAACTGGGGCTCTGCCACCACGCCGTGGGTGATCACCGACTCGACCGGGCTGACCTTCACCAACGTATCGCCGGCGCAGCCCTGATCCACTGCACCACCATTCGCCGGCACGACAAAGCCTCCCTCGGGAGGCTTTGTCTTTTGATATTCAGGCGTTCGCTCTGACCGCGTCGAGGGGCGCGCGTTTCGTCAGGCGGCCGCGTCGTCGCCACCAGGCCAGCAGGCCGGTGAACAGCAAGCCGAACAGCGGCAGGGTGGACAGGAACGTCAGCACCCCCGAATACGCGCCGGCCCAATTGCCGATGTGCAGCATACGCACCCAGCCGGCCTCGTCCATGCGTACGAACTGGCCCGTGCCGGCCACGATGTAGGTCGCCGGTGACACGCCGGCGCGCTGCACCGACAGCATGACGCCGCCGCGCCGGAAGTTGCGCACCCGCATCAGCTTGCCCAGGTCGGTCTGTTCGCCGGCGATGTGCAACACCTGTGCCAGGGGCAGCGGGTGCGCGGTGCCGGCATAGCGCGGCAGCGGCGACATGCCGAGGTGGAAGGCCATCAGCAGGCCGGTGACCGGGGTGAGCGCCATCAGCGGCAGGCTCAGCCAGCCCATGCCGACATGCCAACCGCTCAAAGTGTTGCGCAGGCTGCGCCAATTGAACAGCAGACCGCTGACGATGAGCGCCACCATGGCCACCGTGCCCAGCGTGACCAGCCAGTCGGCCCCCACCATCAGATTCACATGCAGTCGGCGCATGGCCTCGAAGACGTCGAAGCCGGCCTCGCCGCGCCGCGCGCCGGTGGCCATGTCGAACACACCCGTCGGGCCGTCGCGACGCGAAGCCAGCGTAAAGGTCTTGCCGTCCGGCGCGATCGACAGCGTGCCGGCACGGCCCTGCGGGTCGGCCTGTTCGAGCGCACTCACCAGGGCCGGCACATCGACGGCCACGCGGTGGGCATCGTCGGCCACCGGCTTGAAGGCCAGGATGGCGCCCGACAGGGTCAGCAACAGCAGCACCGGCGAGAGCGCGATGGCAATCCAGCGATGGAGCTTGAGCAGAAGGGGAACGGTGAGGCGCGGCACCAGCGGACGCATGACGGAAACCTTCGGGCAATGACGGATGGCGCCATTGGGCGCCGGTCGTGTAAACCACGTATGCCGTGGCGGAGCGCGTTTGTGAATGGCGCGTAAAGGGGTGTAAGAGGGTATGCCCGGGGGGCGTCGACGGCCGCGTGGCGGCCCGGTCCGCGTTATGCTCGCGGCCATTCCCCTCTGTCACGGTCACGCCAATGAGCAAGACGCTGCTGGTGGTCGACGACGACCCGGAACTGACCGAATTGCTGCGCACCTACCTGGGCAACAACGGCTTCACCGTGCACACCGCCGCCGATGGGCCGGCCATGAAAAGCCTGGCAGCGCGCCTGGCGCCCGATCTGGTGATCCTCGACCTGATGCTGCCCGGTGAAGATGGCCTGAGTCTGTGCCGCCATCTGCGCGCCCATTCGCGCGTGCCGATCCTCATGCTGACCGCGCGCGGCGACGAGACGGATCGCATCGTGGGGCTGGAGATGGGGGCCGACGATTACCTGCCCAAGCCGTTCAACCCGCGCGAATTGCTGGCCCGCGTACGCAGCATCCTGCGTCGCGCCGAAGACGAGGCCCACCGCCAGCGCGATTCGCTCACCCTGGCCTTCGCCGGCTGGACCCTGGACCTGGCCGCCCGCAACCTGGTGGATGCCGAGGGCGTGGTCATCGCCTTGTCGACGGGGGAATTCCGCCTGTTGCACGTGCTGGCCGAAACGCCCAATTGCGTCTTCACCCGCGATCAACTGATGGACGCCCTGGCCGGTCGCGACGCCACGCCCTTCGACCGCACCATCGACGTCATGGTCTCGCGCCTGCGCCGCCGCCTGCGTGACGATGCGCGCGACCCGCAACTGATCAAGACCGTGCGCAACGAGGGCTACATGCTGTGCGCCAGCGTGGCACGCCTGCCATGAAGTGGCCGCGCACCCTGTTCGGCCAGATCGCGCTGACCCTGTTCATCGGCTTTCTGGCGGTGCAACTGACGGGGTTGTGGCTGATGTTGGACGATCGTGGCCGGCTCAACTACCGGCTGCTCGCCGAATATGCCGCACAGCGCATGGGCGGCATCGCCGCCGTGCTCGAAGACGCCGCGCCCGCCGAACGCCCGCGGCTGGTGCAGGCGCTCAGCGCGCCGCCCACCACCGCCCTGCTGGACATCCCGTGGGTGCGCGACAAGGCCGACACCTCGGCCACCGCACGCGCGTTCGTGCGCCAGGCCTCGCGCGCCCTGCCGCACGCGCTGGACATCCAGTTGCTGGCGCTCGAACGCATCGACCCGGTGATGCTTGAACTGCATCCGCGCCGCAATGGCGATCTGCGCGCCCGTGCGGAGGCTGAACGCCCCGACGCGCCGCGCCCGCGCCTGCTGCCGCGCCGCTACGTGGCCCAGGTGCGGCTGAGCGATGGCACGGTGGTCACCTTCAGCCATTACCTGCCGGTGCCCGACGCCGATCGGCCGTATCGCGTCATTGCGCTGCTGGCGCTGCTCGGCATTTCGGTGGCCGGCCTGTCGATCTGGGCCGTGCGGCGCCTGACCCGGCCGCTGGCGAAGTTCTCGCAGGCGGCTTCCGGCCTGGCCCGTAACCTCGACCAGGCGCCCTTGCCGGAAGGCGGGCCGCAGGAAATTCGCCAGGCGGCGCAGGCCTTCAACACCATGCAGCGCGATCTCAAGCGTCTGATCGACACCCGCGCGCAGGCGTTGTCGGCGGTCTCGCACGATCTGCGGCTGCCGATCACGCGCATGCGGCTGCGCCTGGAAGGCGACATCGCGCCGGCGCTGCGCGAGCGCATGGACAATGATCTGGCCGAGATGGATTCGATGATCGGCCACACGCTCGATTTTCTGCGCGCCGGCAGCAACAGCGAGGCGCCGGTGCTGGTGGACATCGACGCGCTGGTCGACAGCGTGGCCGAGGACATGGAAGAACTGGGCGCCACGCTGACGCGCGAAGGCGCTGCGCGGCGTCCGCTGTCGGCCCGCCCGCATGCCCTGCGCCGCTGCATCGCCAACCTGCTCGACAATGCGCGCAAGTACGGCGGCGGCCACATCACCGTGCGCATCGAAGACAGCGACCGAGCGGTGCGCATCGTCATCGCCGACGAGGGGCCGGGCATCGCGCCCCACGACATCGCCAAGGTGTTCGAACCGTATTTTCGGGTGGAATCTTCGCGCGCACGCCACACCGGTGGCGTCGGCCTCGGCCTGCCGATCGCCAAGGCCATCGTCGAAGCCCATGGCGGCACACTCACGCTGGCCTCACCGCTGGGGCATGGCGTGGTCGTCACCGTGACCCTGCCGCGCTGAGACGGGCGGCACTTCATCCCCATGCCGCCGCCCATCCGTCGGACGGCGACGCGTGTCGCGCCGGCCCTTTGTTAGGCTCGACACGCCCGGTGCGCGTCTCGGCCGGGCGTCGTGAGCAGGCCCGCGAGGCGGCGGGCCGGTCCTGCGCATCCGTCGCGGGCAGATGCGTTTTCGCATCCCGCACCTAAGTCCGCTGTCATGTCGACATCCAGTTCGACGTGATATACACGGGCCGGTCACCCCCGGCGCGACGCGCCTTTAGAATGGGCCCACCAGGCCCCGGAGTCACAACAATATGTCATTCGCATCAAGTCCGCTGCGCTGGGCGGCTGTGTCCCTGTGCACATTCCTGAGCATGGCCGCGCTGGCTGCGCCGCCTGCCGACACGCTGACCCGCATCCGTCAGACCCGCACCGTCACGCTGGGCACGCGTGAGGCGGCGCGGCCGTTTTCGTTCCTCAATGCCGACAAACAGCCGGTGGGGTATTCGGTCGACCTGTGCCTGCGCGCGGTCGAAGCGCTCAAGCGCGAACTGAAGATGCCCGACCTGAAGGTGAATTTCGTGACGGTGTCGGGCGCCGAACGCATTCCCAAGCTGGTCGATGGGTCCATCGACATGGAGTGCGGCTCCACCACCAATACGCGGGCGCGCCAGGAGCAAGTGGATTTCAGCTACACGATCTTCGTGGCCGGCATGAAGATCCTCACCACCGACGCCGAGATCTCCGGCGATACGACGACGCTGGCGGGCAAGAAGGTGGCGCTGAGCCAGGGCACCACTTCGGAAAAACTCTTCAACCAGATGCGCGACAACGGCATGCAATTGACGGTGTACCCGAGCAATGGCGACGCCCTCAAAGCGTTGCAGGACGGCAAGGCTGTGGCCTTTCCGCAGGATGACGTTCTGCTGCAAGGCATGCTCAGCACCATGCAGGACACCAAGCGCTATCGGCTGGTGCCCAAGTACCTGTCGGTCGAGCCGTACGCCATCATGGTGCGCAAAGGGGACAAGGCGCTGCTGACGGTGATCGATCGTGCCCTCGTGCAGGCCTACAGCAGCGGCGAGATCAACGCTGTTTACGCGCGCTGGTTCGAGACCGCCGGCCTCAAGGTGCCGATGTCCACCCTGACGCGCGATTCGATCTCGCGCCCCACCAAGGAACCGGCCTTCGCGCTGATCCTCGGCTACACCATGTGATCGTGCGGCGCGCCTACAGGCGCGCCTCTTGCAGATCGAGCCGCCGCACAGCGGCCATGCAGGTCTCGTCCGAAATCACCTTGCTCCGCGCCAGGCGAAACAGTTCCTGGCGCGACGCGCGGATCGCCGCCAGGCGCATGGCCGCTTCCACCTCGGCCTGTTCGCGCAGCTGGGCGGCATCCAGTTCGCCTTCGTGGGCGCCGTGGCTGGGTACTGCCAGCGTCGCCATCAGGCGGTCGGCCACCGACGTATAGCGTTGCGGATCGATGTGCGGATTCTGCACGACCATATCGTGCAGGGTCTGCTCGATGGCCTTGGCGGCGGCCCCGCGCGCGGCCACGCTGGCCAGGTCCTGTTCGGCGTGGTCTTCGCTCTCGAGCGGCACCCCCAGGTTGCGCAGCAGGCGGGGCAGGCAGATGCTGGCGCCCACCAGCGACAGGATGATGACTGTCGCCGCCAGGAAGATCGCCAGATCGCGCGCCGGCAATGGCGAGCCATCGGCCACCACCAGCGGCAGCGTGAGCACGCCGGCCAGCGTGATGGCGCCGCGCACGCCGGCCAGCGACACCGCCAGCGTCAGGCGCAGGCTCGGCTCCGGCGCGGTACGGCCGTGCCGTCGCGCCACGCGCCGCCCGACCATCAGCGAACCCCACACCCAGCCGAAGCGCAGCACTGCCAGCGCCAGGTTGATGGCCAGCGCATACACCAGCAACCACCACGGATTGTGGTGGCCGGTGGTTTCCACCACGCGCACGGCGCCGCGAAAGATCTCCGGCAACTGCTCGCCGAGCAGCACGAACATGATGCCGTTGAGGGTGAACTGCACGGTGTTCCATACCGCTGCGCGCTGTACCCGCGTGATGGCCATGGCGCGCCCCGACAGCTCGACGTAACTCATGGCCACGCCAGCCGACACCGCCGCCAGGATGCCCGAGGCGTGCACGTGTTCGGCCAGTTCGTAGGCGCCGAAGGGGATCAGCAGGCTGAGCAGGATCTGCGAGGCGGGCTCCTCGCCGAAGCGGCGCGTGAAGATGTCCTTGATGGTGGTCACCAGCCAGGTGAACGCCACACCGACGGCCAGCCCGGCCAGCGCCACCCACACGAACGACAGCGCGGCCGAAGCCAGCGAGAACGATCCGGTCACCGCCGCCGCCACCGCGAAACGGAAGGCCACCAGGCCGCTGGCGTCGTTGAGCAGGGATTCGCCTTCGAGTACGTGCATCACGCGCTTGGGGATGGGCACCCGCGCCGTGATGGCCGACACCGCCACCGGATCGGTGGGCGAGACGATCGCCGCCAGCGCGAAGGCCATCGCCAGCGGCATCGACGGGATCATCCAATGGATGAAATAGCCCAGCCCCAGCACCGTGAAGAACACCAGGCCGAACGCCAGCTCGATGATCGACAGCTTGTCGCGCAGCAGCCCCTCCTTGGGGATGCGCCAGCCATCCAGAAACAGCAGCGGCGGCAGAAAGAGCAGGAAGAACACCTCCGGCTCCAGCGATACGCCATGATTGAATACGCCGGCGATGACGGCGCCCAGGCCGATCTGCACCAAGGGCACCGGCAGCGGCCACGGCAGCACGCGCACCACGAGGCCACTGACGATCACCGCCAGCAGCATGGCAAGAGTAATTCCGACGGCATCCACGCTGTGGCCCTCGTGATTCTGGATGTCCGACCATAGCAAGAGCGGCCTGCATCGCGCAAATGCCCGCCGATCAGGTGCTGCATATGCACTATGCATGGCATGGCGCGCTCGTCACCCCGCTTGACGCCGCGTGGCGGGGTGTCACCTAATAGCCATCGCGGCGCACTAGACTGGAACATCCACCCAGCCCGCACGGCCCGGAGAGCCCCATGCGCATCGCCTTGCTGTCCGACATCCATGCCAACCGCCACGCCTTCGACGCCTGCCTGGCGCATGCCGAAGGGCAGGCGGTGGAGCGCTTTGCGCTGTTGGGCGACCTGGTCGGCTATGGCGGCGACCCGGCCCTGGTGGTCGAGCGCGCCATGGCCCTGGCCGAGCGTGGCGCGGTGCTGGTGCGCGGCAATCACGACGACATGGCGGTGCGGCCGCCGGCCGATCCGGCCACGCTGGGGCAGATGAGCGCGCCGTGGACGCACGCCCGGCTGAGCCCGGCGCAGCGCGACTTCCTTGCCAATCTGCCGCTCACGCTGCGGCTCGACCAGGCCCTGCTGGTCCACGCCAGCGCCGACGAGCCGGCGCACTGGCACTACGTTCTCGATCCGGTGGCGGCGGTGCGCAGCATGGTCGCCGCCAGCGAACTGGCGCCGGGCGTGCGCTACGTGTTCAGCGGCCACGTGCATGAGCAGGCGCTGTATTTCGTCACCCAGACCGCCAAGTTCATGCGTTTCAATCCGCAGCCGGGCATCCCGGTGCCGGTGCCGGCGCATCGTCAGTGGCTGGCGCTGGTCGGCGCGGTGGGGCAGCCGCGCGATGGTGACCCGCGCGCCGGCTACGCCGTGTTCGATACCGACGCCGGGCGCCTGACCTTCCACCGTGTGGCCTACGACATCGCAGGCGCCGCCGCCGCCATCCGCGCCGCCGGCTTGCCCGAGTTCTACGCCGAGCGGCTGGAGATCGGCCAATGAGCGGGCTGGCGCCCGGCACCGAAATGGATGGCTTCCGTCTCGGCGAACGCCTGCATGCCGGGGCCATGGCCCACATCTACGCCGTGAGCTACGCCGATCCGGCCCGCACGCCGGGGTTCCCGATGGTGATGAAGGTGCCGCTCATGTCGCTGGGCGACGGCACCGAAAATATCGTCGGATTCGAGGTCGAATTGCAGCTCTACCCGGTGCTCGCCGGGCATCATGTCCCGCGCTTCGTCGCCGCCGGCGATCTGGCGCGCCTGCCCTACCTGGTCATCGAACACGTCGCCGGCCAGACCGTGCAGCATTGGCTCGACAGCCAGCCGCGCGCGCCGGTGGACGCCGTCGCGCGCCTCGGTGTGGCGATGGCGCAAGCCGCTCACAGCCTGCATCAGCAGAACGTCTGCCACCTCGACCTGAAACCCGCCAACATCATCATCCGGCCGGATGGCTCGGCCGTGTTGCTGGATTTTGGCCTGTCGTGCCATGCCCACTATCCCGATCTGCTGGCCGAGGAGCTGCGCCCGGCGGTCGGTACGCCGGCCTGGATCGCGCCCGAACAGGTGGTGGGCGTGCGCGGCGATCTGCGCAGCGATCTGTTCGCCATCGGCGTCATCCTGTATGAACTGGCCACCGGCGAGCTGCCCTTCGGCGCCCCCACCACGCGCGGTGGCCTGCGTCAGCGGCTGTGGGCCAGCCCGGTCCCGCCGCGGCGCCATCGCCCCGATCTGGCGCCGTGGCTGCAAGAGGTGATCCTGCGCTGCCTGGAGCCGGTGGCGGCACAGCGCTATCCGTCGGCGGCACATCTGGCCTTCGATCTGAGCCATCCCGAGCAGGTGCCGTTGACCGAGCGGGCCACGCGCACCCAGGGGCCGGGGCTGATGGTCAACGTCAAGCGCTGGCTGCGTGCGGCGGGCATGCACTACCAGCCCAGCCCGCTGCCGACGAGCCAGATCGAAGAAGTGCCGATCATCATGGTGGCGGTGCCCTACAAGGACGTGCAGGACGCCACCCTGTATTCGCTGCGCCAGGCCGTGGCGCGCTCGCTGCGCATCCGTCCGGGCGCGCGGCTGGCCTGCGTGACGGTGCTGTCGCCCACCAAGCTGACCGCCGATGCGGCCAACAGTCACACCGCCCGCCATCGCGCGCAACTGGCGCGTCTCAAGCAGTGGGCGCAGCCGCTGGATCTGGCGGGGCATGGCGTGAGCTATCACGTACTCGAAGCCGGCGACGTGGCCCAGGCGCTGTTGCGCTACGCGCGCGGCAATCAGGCCAGCCTGATGATCCTGGGCGCGGCCACGCACGGCGTGGATCTGTCTCGCGTGATCGCCACCGTCCCCATGCGCGTGGCCCGCGATGCGCCATGCACGGTCATCCTGGTCAAACAGCAACTCCCTTTTGACGCGCTGGCTGAGTAGCGCGCACGCCTGCCCGACCTCGATACGTACCGGCAGAAAGCGGGCAAACGTCTCGGCGTTGGTACGCCGGTGGCCACCACCCGGCCATCGCCCGCCGGGTGGAAACCATGCAATTTGGTCATGGGGGTGCCGCCCGATGGGGCGGCCCGGTGCCGTGCGATGACCGCATCGTCGCGCCGTAAGCCGCACCGGTATTGCGTGGGCGCCATTCCGCTTGTTGGCGGCATGGAATGTGCGGAAACGTTCGGCTGATTTCAACGACCACATAGCCGAGGTAAGCCATGCCGACACGCAAGAAATCGCCGGACGCCATCGCGGGCGCCGGGTCCGTATTGAGCACCGTGGCCGGTCCTTCCGCACCGGCCCCTGCCAGCCTGGGGACGAGCGACGAGACCGCCAACCGCTTGCTGGAAAAGGTTGCCGCCGCCAGCGAGTTGGCTGGCCTGATGCCCGCCAACCCCACCAAGGCCGGCGAATACGGCGATGCGGCGCGCACGCCGCAGGCCGGCGCCACCGCCCAGCCGGCCACGCCCCTGGCCACCGCCAGCACGACGACCGAAAACCTGGCCTCGGACAAGGTCGGCGGCGGCATCCCGCCGGAAGGCGACAACGCCACCATCGGCCCGCTGGATCGCGTGCGCGTGGACAGCGCCGGGCAACGCCTGACCACCAACCAGGGTGTGCCGGTGGCCGACAACCAGAACTCGCTCAAGATCGGCCTGCGCGGACCGACCGCGCTGGAAGACTTCATCCTGCGCGAGAAGATCACCCACTTCGACCACGAACGCATCCCCGAACGCGTGGTGCATGCGCGCGGGTCGGCGGCCCATGGTTACTTTGAAGCCTACGAGAGTCTGGCCGACATCACGCGTGCCGCGCCGTTTGCCGACGCCGGCAAGCGCACGCCGGTGTTCGTGCGCTTTTCGACGGTGGCCGGCGAACGCGGCTCGGCCGATACGGTGCGCGACGTGCGCGGCTTCGCGGTGAAGTTTTATACCGACGAAGGCAACTGGGACCTGGTGGGCAACAACATCCCGGTGTTCTTCATCCAGGACGCGATGAAGTTCCCCGACCTCATCCATTCGGTCAAACCGGAGCCGCACCACGGCATGCCGCAGGCGGCCAGCGCCCATGACACGTTCTGGGATTTCATTTCGCTCAGCCCCGAGTCCTGCCACATGATCATGTGGCACCTGTCGGACCGCGCCATTCCGCGCAGCTATCGCACCATGCAGGGCTTCGGCGTGCATTCGTTCCGACTGGTCAATGCTGCTGGCCAATCGGTGTTCTGCAAATTTCACTGGACGCCCCTGGCCGGCACGCACTCGCTGGTATGGGACGAAGCCGCGCGCATCACGGGGGCCGATGCCGACTATCACCGCCGCGATCTGTGGGAAGCCATCGAATCGGGCAACTTCCCCGAATATGAACTCGGCATCCAGGTGTTCACCGAAGAGCAGGCGGAAGGATTCGGCTTCGACATCCTCGACCCCACCAAGATCGTGCCGGAAGAGCTCATCCCCGTGCGCCCGGTGGGCAGGATGGTGCTCAACCGCAACCCCGACAACTTCTTTGCCGAGACCGAGCAGGTGGCGTTCTGCACGGCGCACATCGTGCCCGGCATCGACTTCTCCAACGACCCCTTGCTGCAAGGGCGCATCCATTCGTATGTGGATACCCAGATCAGCCGCCTGGGCGGGGCGAACTTCCACGAGATCCCCATCAATGCGCCGGTGGCGCCGGTGCACAACAACCAGCGCGACGGCATGCACCGCCAGGCCATCGCACGCGGCCGCGTGGCCTACGAGCCCAATTCGCTGGGCGGCGGCTGCCCGTTCCAGGCCGGTGCTGCCGGCTTCACGAGCTTTCCGCAGGCGATTGCCGAGGACAAGGTGCGTGGCAAGGCGGAACTGTTCGCCGATCACTACTCACAGGCGCGCCTGTTCTGGCTCAGCCAGAGCCCCGTCGAGCAGCGCCACCTGATCGCTGCGGCGCGCTTCGAGCTGACGCGCGTGCAGACGCCGGCCATTCGCGAGCGCGTGGTGGCGATGTTCGCCAATGTCGATGGCCGTCTGGCCGCCGCCGTGGCCGCCGGCCTGGGCGTCGACGTGCCGGCGCCGCTGCCGCGCGCCAGTGACGCGCCGGAGCCTAACTATGCCCCGTCGCCGGCGCTGTCCCTGCTGTCGCGCCCCGGCACGGCGGGCATCCGCACGCGCAAGGTGGCGATCCTGGTGGCCGATGGCGTGAATGCCACCACCGTGCAGGCCGTGTATGCCGATCTGTTGGGCGAGGGCGCGGTGCCGCGCCTGGTCGGCAGTACGCTGGGCAAAGTGCAGGGCGCCGACGGCAAGGCGCTGGACGTGGAGATCACGCTGGAAGCAGGGCCGGCGGTGCTGTATGACGCCGTCGTCATCCCTGATGGCGCCGACGGAGCCAATACCTTGCAGGAAGACGCCCTTGTGCTGGAGTTCCTGCGCATGCAGTACCGCCACTGCAAACCGGTTCTGTTGCTGGGCGAGGCCGTCGGCCTGGTGATGGCGGCCGACATCCCCGACACCTTGCCGGACGGTAACCCGGACGCGGGCCTGATCGAGGCGGCCGTACCGGACTTGAAAGACGCCTTGAGCGGCTTCAAGTCAGCGCTGGCCGGCCACCGCCTCTATGAGCGCGAGACCGATCCGCCACGCGTCTGACGCGTCGCCAACGATGTGGGCAGTACGGGCCCCATGCCGAAAGCATGGGGCTTTTTAACGCGCGGCAAAGATCAGGCTGGCGAGAGCAGCGCCAGCAAGGTGTCGCCGAAGCCGCCGCGTGCACGGGCATCGGTGCGTGCGCTGGTGACCACGCGCGGCGCCGCGCTCCAGGCGATGCGCGCGCCGATTTGCGTCAGCGCCGCCACCAGGGCGACATCCTCACCGCATGCCAGCGGTGCGAATCCGCCGGCGGCGCGGTAGGCGGTGGCGGACACGCCGAGATTGGCACCGTGGATGTGGCGGTGGCCATCGGCGTCGGTGTACGCGTGGGCAAAGCAGGCGCGCACGGTTTCGCCCTGCGCGCCGTGCGGCGTCCAGTCCTCGACCGCCACCGAGCCGCACACCGCGTCGGCGCCCAAGGCCAACTGGCTCGCCAGCCAGGTTGGCGCGACCACCGTGTCGGCGTCGGTGAACGCCAGCCAGCGGGCGCCCTCTGCAAGCATGCGGTCGGCGCCCCGCGCACGGGCGGCGCCGACATTGCGCACAGCCGTGTGCAGCGCGGCGACATCGAAGGCCGCCACAACGTCGGCGGAGCCATCGTCGCAGGCATCGAGCACGACCAGCACGCGCACCTCTTCACCTTTCAGATCGGGATGTCGGCTGGCCTGCAGGAGGGCGGTGAGCGTGCGTGGCAGGTGCACGCGTTCGTTATGGGCGGGCACGATGACGGCGATCACGCGTGGTGCTCCCGCGCGATGATCGAACGCGCATCGCGCGACCACACATCGAGTACGAAGTCGGTTTCTTCGTGATGCATCAGCGGATGCAGTCCCGGCTCACCGCCCAGGCGCGTATGGATGGCTTCGGAGCTGGCCGTGCGCTGGGGGAAATCTGGCCGCCAATGGCAGGCCACCAGGCAGCCATCGGTACTCAGCGATTGCGCCGCGCACCGTGCAAGGATGGCGATATCGGCATGCGGCAGGTAGTAGAGGAATTCGCTCAGCACGATGAGATCGTAAGGCCCCGCCCGTTCGCCGGCCGGCCATTGATGCGGCACGGTCTGCACGGCCAGCGCCACGTTGTCCAGGCCGGCCAGGCGCCGGCGCGCGGCGGCCACCGCCTCGGCGGAGAAGTCGCCGGCGATGACGGTATCGCTGCGGGCGGCCAGGGCCGCGGTCAGTTCGCCGTTGCCACAGGCCGGCTCGAAGACGCGTGCGAAACGGGCCGCCGGCAGCACCGCCAGCAGGAGTGCGCGCTTGCGTCGTTCGTACCAGCGTTGCCGCACATCCCAGGGATCCTCGTTGTCGCGATAGAGGGTCGAGAAGAAATCGACGTCCGCGTTCATGGCAGATAGACCTCGAAGGGACGCAACCAGTAGTGGAACGCGGCGGCGGGCAGGATCGGCGCCTGACCGGTGGTGGCATCGCGCATCAACTGACTGACGAAGGCCCGCACCGCGCGCCGCTTGCGCGCCAGCAAGGCACTGTCCAGCGGCAGGTGCACTGGCCGTCCGGTGTGATGGGCCAGGCGCCGACAGCCCCAGATGGGGACCTCGACGCTGCGTGCACCGCAACGGTGAGCCGCTGCCGCGCAGACCGCGCCGACCGCCTCGTGGTCGGGGTGGCCGTCATGCTGCCAGGTGGTGACGACGACGTCGCTGTCGCGCAGGACGGCGTCGAGCATCCTGCGCAAGGCATCGCGATGTTCGCCCACCGCGCCATCGGGCAGTTGCGCCCGCAGGATGCGCGGCGACACCCCCAGCTCACGCAGGGCGTGCAGGGTTTCGCGCGGGCGCACGGCGGCCAGCCGCGCCGGATGCCACAGCCGGGAATCGGGATGGCTGGCGGTGCCGTCGGTGACGGCAACCAGCAGCATGGCGCGGCCCCGCGCTTGCGCCTGCATCATCAGGCCGCCCATGCCGAGCACTTCGTCGTCCGGGTGCGGGGCCACGATGACGACGCGGCGGCCCCGCGGGACCAGCGTGTCGAACGTTTGCGCGGCGTGGTCGTGGGCCGCGCGCGCGTCTACGGTAGCCATGACGGCTCCGGCATGTTGTGCAGCCATTGGGCGAGGACCGCCTGGTCGCGTTCGGCATGGCTCTGCCGCAGGAAGACCGGCAGATCGGCGATCGCTCGCGCCAGGTAGGGATCGTGGCACAAGGGGCCGGCACCGAGCGCGCGCGTGACGTGGTACAGCACCGCTTCGCAAGCAGCCTCGGCCGCCAGACGTGCGCGCAAGGCCGCGCTGCGGTGGTCCTCGTGCGGGGCGGCGTCGATGGCGTGGGCGGTCTCGCGCAGCAGGGCCAGGGCCGGGCTCAGTGCGGCGTCCACCG
>JASGFB010000048.1:0-30582 GCA_047605765.1 Rhodocyclaceae bacterium | reverse complement strand
TGTAGAACTCCTCAACGAGAAAATTCTACTTCTGATTCCCCTGGTTTTTAGGGGGTATTACCGCATCACGAAGCGCTGGCCGTTCGCGCGTACGCCTTCGTACAGATGTATTGACCCAGTAAAAACCTGCTCACGTCATAATCGAGGAAACAACGACGAGCACGAAGATTGAAGACGGCATCAAACGATGTGAGTCGGAGGAATAAAATCTGTCAGACCTTGCTCATATGAGCATCGACGCAACTGATGAAGAGCTACTACTATCTTCACCAAGCTTTCAAGAAACGACCTGAAATCCAGGAAACGCCAAGCCCTACAAATACTGCGCCCACGGTCAGTACCGTGCTGGTAATAGGCACCTCCAGCCGAAGCAGTGTCCATGCCGCGGCAATCAACGGCGCTGCCAGCAGCCCGACCGCAACGGAACCACCAATCACGGTCAGCACGGGCGCGGCGCGATACAAACCTCTTAGCCAGCCGACTCTTTCTGCAGCAGGGCTGCAGGGCAACGTCCCCTTGAGAACGAACTGCGCGATCTCCGGCCATGACCCTTCGCCAATGGCAGCACCGTGGCCCCCTTGCACGTACTGAACCTCTGCCAAGGGAAAGGAAAGTTGCGTGCGGAGAGGCTCCTTCGCAAAGTCGAAACCGTACGCCCCTGCTCCGCCGACATCCATGAACCTCAAGCCGAGGCGCTCGAACACCGCCGGCAGGAAGGCAACCACACTGTCTGCGCTCCCCACATAATTCAGGACCTGCCCCACTTGGCCGCTAACTTTGGACCAATCGTAGCTACAGCGCAGTACGCTGCCGGCAAGCACCACCCGGTGCAGCTTGATCGCAGGACAGAGAGATAACGCCCGGGCTGCAATGTAGGTGCCATTGCTGTGCCCGACGAAGCTGATACGTGCCCCAGGAAAGTGGCTTTGCACATCCGCATAACGCTCCATGAACCATCGTGCAGCGCGCTCACGTCCTCCCGGTTTGACGAAGTCCCACATGGAAAAGTACCCATAGCTGGGCGTGGGAGCTCGAACACTAATACCCAGCTCACGCGCAAGACTCTTGATTTCGCGTGCAACGCGCTTGGTCCAGAAACCGTCATCACGGATTCCATGCACCACCATGACGACATGTTCGACCGGGCGCGTCTCCTGGCCTCTTAGCGCATCCTCTCCCACGAGATCCATGGGATCGAGGTAGTCATCAATGTCTTCAGGCGGAATGACCCAGTCTTTATCGTTCAAGGCGATAAAGGAATCTTTCAGGGCGGCGACAAGGCGTTGACGCCTGGTTTCGATCTCCGCCCCCTTCCCCTCAATCACCAATGCCTGATAGTGGGTCGCACCGGGAAGCTCTACGTACAAGAATTCCGCGCGGGGGCCAAGCTCAGTACAGTCAGCGGGAGAAATGTACTCATCGCGTGCACCAAGCAGGAAGACGGTCGATGGCACCCCGGAAGCGGTGAGTCCCTGATCATCGGAACCGCCCTGAGGCTGATTGCGCAGTGACTCGATCACTCGCACGTACAGGATGCGTGTGCTGACCACAAACGACGAGCCTCGCAGCAGACGCCAGATAAACGGGTATTTGCGGCTACTGGGCTGCCCCAGACCTTTCACAAAACCGACAAGCCGGGCAATGCCGAACAACACAGGAGAGAGAAAGCGGACGTGATCGGGGGAGGCCGTCGAGAACTCCCATCCTCGTGTAATCCCGGCCAGCATGACGTTGCGATGCACCTTGTGGGCCCACGGCTTCGCAGGGTGCTCAATGTCGCCTGAAGCACCTGCCCCATGCGCCATGCAAAAGATGCGGCGAGCCAAAAGTGAACCCGCGCTATAGCCTAGGAGCGTAATGCTGGTTAATTCTGGCCGCGCACTGACATAGGCATCGACCTGGTGAAACAGTCTCTCTGAGACGCTTTCCGGGGTTTCCATGCAGAAGAGAGGCAGACTCAGTTCAGGTGCCCATATCTCGGCGTCCGGCATATCCACCTGCAAGGCAGCCAGCGTAGCTTGGGGGATCTCTCCACCCGGATGTCCGCACAGCATCCAGTCGCCCGTATTGGTCCATCCGCGGATAGCAATGACCAAGGATTTCTTGTTCATCGAGGAGCCCTTTTTTTGTCTTGGCAATCAGCACGCTCAGTTGCCTCTTGAGCATATAAGACACGGCTTCACTCACCCTATGAACTGCCGGGCAGCATCCGCCACAGCGCTTCCTTGTCGCTACGGCATCCCTCACATCCAACGTCCGCCGGATATTGACCGATAATCAAACCAACCCCACACCTGTGGCCACCTGACCCACCTACCCTCGCGTAACCGACCATGGCTCTACTCCTGCTCCTCGCATACGCGGGTGGTGTGCTGACGATCCTCAGCCCGTGCATCCTGCCGGTGCTGCCTTTTGTTTTTGCGCGGGCCGGGCAGCCGTTTGTGCGCAGCACGCTCCCCATGCTGCTGGGCATGGCAATCATGTTTGCGCTGGTGGCGACGCTGGCGGCGGTGGGTGGGGGCTGGGCGGTCGAGGTCAATCAGTATGGCCGCGTGGCGGCCATGCTCCTGCTCGGCGTGTTCGGCCTGGCGCTGCTCCTGCCAGCGCTGGCAGAGCGCATGGCGCGGCCCGTCGTGGCACTGGGCGTGCGCCTTTCGCAGACTTCGTCGCAAGCCGGGCCTGCATCCCTTTTCTCCCCCCTGCTGCTGGGGTTTGCCATCGGCTTGCTGTGGGCGCCGTGTGCCGGCCCGATCCTGGGCTTGATCCTGACGGGCGCCGCCTTGCAGGGCGCCAATGCTCAGACTTCGCTGCTGTTGCTCGCCTACGCAATGGGGGCAGCCACGTCGCTGGCGCTGGCGCTGCTGTTGGGTGGCAGGGTCTTCGCGACGCTCAAGCGCGGGCTCGGCGCGGGTGAATGGATTCGGCGGGGGTTAGGGGTGGCGGTGCTGGCGGGGGTGACCGCCATCGCGATGGGGTGGGATACCGGCGTACTCGCACAGCTTTCGTTGGCGCGCACGACGCAGGTCGAGCAAACCTTGCTGAATCGCCTGAGCAATGCCAACCCTGACGCGGCCTCGGCGCCGGTAAGCGCAGACGGCACGCCGTCGCTGCCGGTGATGGGGCCGATGCCGGCACTGGATGGCGCGGTCGCGTGGTTGAATTCGCCGCCCCTGACCAGCGCATCGCTGCGCGGCAAGGTCGTGCTGGTGGATTTCTGGACGTATTCCTGCATCAACTGTCTGCGCACCCTGCCCTACGTGCGGGCGTGGGCCGATAAATATCGCGACCAGGGCCTGGTGGTCATCGGTGTGCATGCGCCGGAGTTTGCCTTCGAAAAGAATCTGGACAACGTGCGCCGCGAATCGGAGAAGCTCGGCATCACCTACCCCATCGCCGTCGACAACAACTACGTCATCTGGCGCGCCTTTGATAACCACTTCTGGCCGGTGCATTACTTCATCGATGCGCAGGGGCGGCTTCGCCACCGCCATTTTGGCGAGGGCGAATACGCGCAGTCGGAAGCCGTCATCCAGCAATTGCTGGCAGAGGCCGGCAATGCCCGCGTCAGCCGCGATACGGTCGAGGTGGCGACGGCCGGCGTCGGCATGCAATCGGACTGGCGCATCGTCCGCTCGCCCGAAACCTATGTCGGCTACGGCCACCCCGAAAGCAACTACGACCACACCACCACCTTCGCATCGCGCGGGGGCCAGTTGAAGGATGCGCCAAAGGACTACCGGCCGCCGTCGGCCTATGCGCTGAACGACTGGAGCCTGGCAGGGAAATGGCAGGTGGGCAGCGAGCAGGCCACGCTCATCGGCCCATCGGGCGCCATCGCCTATCGATTCAAGGCACGCGATCTACACCTCGTGCTCGGCCCCGGCCCGGACGGCAAGCCCGTGCGCTTCCGCGTGCGCCTGGATGGCGCCGCCCCCAGCAAGGATCATGGCGACGACGTGGCACCGAATGGCGACGGCGTCATTACCGAACAACGCCTGTACCAACTGGTCCGCCTGGATGGCGACATCCGGGAAACCACCTTCGAGATCGAATTCCTGGCGCCTGGGGTGCAGGCGTTTGCGTTTACGTTCGGCTGAGTTCGGGCAGGCGGGGATTGGCGGCGAATCGCCTACCGCGCCCCCCTCAGTTCCGAATCAGCGCCCGCAAGTATTGGATCAGCGCGCGCGTCAGGTCCTGCGGGCGCGTCAGTATCTGGTAGCCGGCGGGGCCGAAGCCGTGGGATAGGTAAGCCGATGAGCGAGGGTCAGCGGTCAGGCAAAAGGGATGGATGCCGGACTGGCGGGCTTCGAGTACGGCCATGCGCATGTCTTCGATGCCATAGCGCGCGCCGTAGTCGTCGGCATCGTTGGGCTTGCCGTCGGACAGCAGCAGCAACAGGCGGTGGTCGGCCTGCTGCGTCATCAGCGCGGCGCTGGCGTGCCGCAACGCGGCACCAACGCGTGTGTAGTCTTGAGGTTCTAGGCCGGCGATGCGGGCCTGGCATGCGCGGCCGTAGGTCTCTGCAAAGGCCTTGACCGAGGCGATCCGCACGTCGTGCGCGCCGTGTCCGGAAAACGCCTGGATCGAGAAGGGCTCGCCCAGCGCGTGGAGCGCTTCGGCCACCACCATCAGGGCATCGCGCTCGACGTCGATCACGCGCATGCCGCTGCCCGCCCATGAATCGGTCGAGCCACTTACATCCACCAGGATCGATACGGCCAGGCTACGGCGGGCGGGGCGCAGGGCTTCATAGATGCGGTCGTCGCGCACCGAGCCGGCACGCAGGTCGGCAATGCTGTCGATCTGCGCCTGCAGGTCGATGTCGTCGCCATCGAGCAGCTTGCGCATGCGTACCGGCGCTGCGCGCAGCAGGCGGAACTGATGCTGGACTTCGATGAGGCGGGGGCGCAGGCGCACCAGCGCTTGGTCCACCGAGGCGGCCGAGCCGGCCTCCAGCGCCATCGGGCGCACGTGCGCCACGGCGCTATGGTCCTGCGCGCGATAGTCCCATTCCGGATAGACCTGCACGTCGTCGCCGGCGGGCACATGCAAAGCGGCGCTGCGCGATGAGCGTTGTATCGGGTCGTCGGTGACGAATATTTCTTTCGGCCGTTCGGGGCTGTTCACCACGCTGACCTCCGGCAGCTCGCTCAGCGAATCGGCCAGTTCGTCGGGGCTCACCTGCTCGTCCCTGTCCACGGGCTTCGACATGCCCGGGATGCTTTCGGCATGTTCCTCGGGGTGCGCGGTCTGGATCATCCAGGCGTTGCGCCTGGCGTCGCGGTCTTGCTCCTCTTTGCGTGCCTGCGGGCGGCGCGGCAGGCGAGCGCTACGCGTCACACCGGGGGCGACAGCATCTTGCCCGGTGACAGCATGCGGCACCGCGCTGGGGGACGGCGGCAGCAAGGCGCCGGTCCAGAGATCGAGGAACAGCCACGGGCCGCCCCCCGCGGTTGCGGCAAGCGTACGCGCGCAGAATTCCGACGCTTTGAGGACGGACAGCGCAGGATGCTGGGCATGAAAACGAGCATCCGCGCGGGGGTCGCGCCCCAGCATGTCGCGGACCAGGGTTTCCAACGGCCGGTGCTCGGGGCGCAACTGTTCCATTGCCGGCCGATTGCGCAAGGCCCAGCGCCGCAGGCTGGCCAGACAGGGTTCCAGACCGGGCAACTGAATGAGCAAATCATGCTCGGCGCTGCACGCTTCAAATGCCAGATAGGCACCTGCCGCAGCCCCTGGCGGGCACTGGGTGGCAGCACCGCGCCGGATGCGCGCCGCCTGCGACATCGCCATGGCTTTGTAGAGTTCATACCCATCGATATCGTCGCCATCGGGTACGCGGGCGGGCAACCAGATCGATGCACCGTCGGTGGCGGGCGTTGCCATGGCCTGCCACGGCAGCGGGGCCTTGTTGAACCACTTGGCCAACAGGCTGGGGCGCGCCTCGGCTTGCGCAACGTGGATGTGCACCGGCGTGCCGGTGACGGCGGCGGCGAGCAGTTGGATACGGCGCAGATGATCCTGCAGCACCGCCACGCGCGGGGCCTGGGCAAAGCGTGCGTTCCACAAGCGCAGCAACGATGAGGTCGCATGGCGGGCGACATCGGTGATGACGTCTTCTGCTTCAGCCAAGCCGGCGCCCGCTATTGGAAGGTGGCATCGACCAGATCGCGCATGGCGCCGGCAAGATGCGGGTCGTCGGTCAGGGGCGACACCAGGGCGGCATGACATGCCTGGCGCTCGTCGATGCCGGCGCCAATGAGGCGCGCACAGGCGACGAGCAAGCGCGTGCTCGGCACCTCGACGAGCCCTTGATCCTTGAAGGTGCGCAGGCGGCCGGCCAGCGTGACCAGGGCATGGGCAATCGGGCGCGCGCAGTGCCCCTCGTGCGCCACGATGTGCGCTTCCTGCTCGGCCGACGGGAAATCGAATTCCAGACCGACGAAGCGCTGCCGGGTGCTCGGCTTGAGGTCTTTGAGTACCCGCTGGTAGCCCGGGTTGTACGACACCACCAACTGGAACCCCGGTGGCGCGGCGATCTGCTCACCAGTGCGGTCGATCGGCAGGATCCGGCGGTGGTCGGTCAGCGAGTGCAGCACCACGACGGTATCCTGCCGCGCTTCGACCAGTTCATCGAGATAGCAGATTGCCCCGCTGCGCGCCGCGCGTGCCAAGGGGCCGTCCTGCCACACGGTTTCATCGTGGCGCACCAGAAAGCGCCCCACCAGATCGCTCGCAGTCAGATCGTCGTGGCATGACACGGTGATCAGCGGCCGCCCCAGGCGCCAGGCCATGTACTCGACAAAGCGCGTCTTGCCGCAGCCGGTGGGGCCTTTGAGCATGACCGCCAGACCTTGCGCGTGGCAATGCTCGAAGATGGCGACCTCGTCACCGGTGGGCAGGTAGTACGGGCCGTCCGACGGCATCATGGCGTCCATGCCGCTCACCCCTCGGCCGCCCGCAGCGCGGGATCGCGTTCGGCGAAGGGGTCTTCGTTGGCACTGAATCGTGGCAAGTAGCGGAAGAAGTCGATCACGAACAGGGCGACGCCGAGCGCAAAGAGCGAGGCCGTGCCAATGAGCATGAGAAAGTGCACCTGGATCTTGAGCTGCGTATCGAGGTACCCCAGGCCCATGATGCGTTCGAGGTAGACCTGCCCGATGCCGGCGGTGGCAAACGACAGGGTCATGCCGAACATGCCGCCCAGTTGCAGCCAGAAAGACCAATACCCCAGGGCCGACCCTTCTTCACGCCGCCCCGGCGTCAGCGAGGGCAAGGCGTAGGTGATCATGGCGAGCACGATCATGGCGTAGGCGCCATAGAACGCGGCGTGCCCGTGCATGGCGGTGATCAGCGTGCCATGGGTCCATTTGTTGACGCTCGGGAACGTATGCGCAAAGCCGAGCAGGCCGGCGCCGAACAAGGTGAACACCGCGCTGCCGACGGTCCAGTGCAGCGCCAGCTTGTTGGGGTGCGACAAACCGGATCGGCGCATGGCGCCGTAGGCGTAGATCGCCATCCCCACCAGCGCCACCGGCTCCAGCGCGCTGAAGATACCGCCGATGGGCAGCCAGTACGACGGCACACCCACCCAGTAGTAGTGGTGCGCAGTGCCGAGAATGCCGGCGATGAACACCAGGCCGACGATCACGTACAACCATTTTTCCATCACCTCGCGGTCGGCGCCGGACAGCCGGATGAGCAAGTAGGCGAGGAAGCCACCCTGGATCATCTCCCACACGCCTTCCACCCACAGGTGGATGGTCCACCAGCGGTAGTAGATCGACACCGTGTAGTTTTCGTATTCGAGCAGGGCCGGCAGGTACAACACCGCGGCCCCGCCCAGCCCGAGCAGCAGTACACCTTCGGTGGTGGTGAAGCGCCCCGCTTTTTTGATGGTCATGCCGACGTTGTAGAGGAACATCAGCATGACGACGACGATCACGATCTTGTGCGGCAGGGGTTGCTCGAGCAGCTTGTTGCCGGTGCCCCAGCGGAACAGGTAGCCGATGACGGCGGTCACCCCCATCACTACCCACAGCACCAGTTGCACATAGGCCAGCTTGACGCTGTGCAGCTCGGTGCGGGATTCGTCGGCAACCATCCAGTAGGTGGCGCCCATGAAGCCCGTGATGACCCACACGATCAGCAGATTGGTGTGGATCATCTTGGTGACATCAAACGGCAGGATATACAGCAACGGATCCGGGCCCAGGTACTTGGCCGCGCTCAGCAGGCCAAACACGAGCTGCAGGCCGAAGAGCACCACGGCCACGGCAAAGTACCAGTAGGCCACCGATTGTGTCTTATAACGCATAGCCCCTCCTCAAGACGTTCACGCCCGGACGTCGGCTTAATTCAAAGAACCCAGATAGGCGACCAGATCTTCGATCTGCTCGGGCTTGAGCTGCGCGGCGTAGGTGTCGGGCATGAACGAGACGCCCTTGGCCGAGAACATCGCACCGGCAACGAGGTGGGCGCTCGGATGCTCGATCGACTCACGGATGTAGTCGTGCGCGCTCTTGGCGCCGCCGTGGTAATCCGGCGAACCGATCAGGCTTTGAGCGCGCGTGGCGACCCCCGCCAGCGATGGCCCGGCCATGGTCACGCCCGGTGAGATCGAATGGCAGGCATTGCAAGCCGGCGAAGCAGAACGGAACAGTGCCTGGCCACGCGCGATGGGGTTCTCCGCCGCCGTCACCGGCCGCGCCGCCGGTGGCTGCCCTTCGGCCGCCTTCGGTGCGGTCGGCGAAGTACTGGCAACCTGTTGCGCGATGGACATGTCCGTGCCCGGCAGCGTCGAGCCCGTCACCAGAATGGGCCGGGGCGGCCAGCCCTGGTTGTCCACCTTGCTGACCCAGTCGAGGAAGGCGATCAGCGCGGCGATATCCTGGTCGGACAGGTTCTGTTTGGGCATCAGACGGCGATGACGCTGTTCGTCATAAAACTGCGCGGGATCGCGCAGGTATGCCGTCAGGTAAGCAGCACCACGGTGCTGGGTGATCTTGGTGAGGTCGGGCGCGTAATAGGCGCCTTCGCCAAAGAGCGTATGGCAGTTGATGCAATTGTTGGCATGCCACACGTTCTTGCCGCGCGTCACCTCGGGGGTGATGTTCTGCGCGTGGGTGAGCGTGGCGAACTGGGTATGACTATGTACGGTAAGGGCCAGAAAGACGAAGGTCGCAATACCTGTGGAAGCGATGGCGAACAGCCTGGCTTGTCGCTTGTTCATCGGTGAGCCCCCCTTTAGACGCCGATCCCCGACCACTCCGTGAAACTGATGTACGCCGCATACAGCACTGCTACCGCCAGCAGCAGTACGACGCCATAACCTATCGTTTTGAGGACGCTTGCCACCGCAGATCTCCCATCGATGGTTTATCGGTATGAAAACAACGGCGCTGACGGCAAGAGCCGTTCCCGCACGCCGCCTGACTCACATAGGCTTTCCCTTATCAAGCACAGAACGGGGCTCGCCCCGGCTCTGTCGGGCGTTACGCGCACGACATTTATTTGTAGCACATACAAATAGGATGCGTATCCGGTTGGCAGCTTCGGCGGCGCTCACGTCCATCGGTCGCCGAGACGGCCGCAGGGGCCCCCGGCTGCCCACCCTGAGGTCTCCTTGATCCGCCGTCGCGCCCCACTAGACTTACAGCTGACACAGCGTCAAGGAGCCCGCGATGACCCACACTGCGAACCGCCTTACCGAAGAGACCGAAGCGCGCGAGGCCGTGTCTCCGCCTTCCGAACCCCAACCTGATCTGCCCGCCGACGAGCCGCGTCGCCTGGTGGTCCGGACGCATTCCAAGCCCTTTGTCGAAGGAGAAAATCCTGGGCTGCCGGACATCTTCCCCTGCCGCTAGGACAGCCCTCTTGCGACCACGGCTGAAGGCCGTCATCGTGCTCGCGCCCACCGACGGCGCGAGCATCGGCCTGCTGTTTGGCGGCACCCGCACCGACATCACGCTGGAACATGGCGAACTGAGCAGCCTCGGCGGGCTGTTGGCGAACCTTTCCGGCCTGTGGACGCTGCCCGAGGTGGCCCGCTTGTCGAACGTCGCGCTGGCCGATGCCGAGGCGGTGGTGGCCCGCCTCCATGAGGCCGGGCTTGTCTATGAGCATACCGATGCGGACGACGACGGCCTGCTCGATGCCGATGATATCCACCGATCCAGCGCAGCATTCATCCGCGCCATCCGCTTCGATTTCGGGCGGCACCCGCTGTTTGCGGCACTGGCGACCAGCGAACGGCTGTTCGTGGCTTGCGCCTGCGAATACTGGTTTCTGATCCGGGACGCCGGCACGCATATCGCACTGGCGCTCCACCATGCGCCCGCCCCCCTCAAGCCGATGCTGGCCGCGCATCTGGCAGAGGAGCGCGACCACGCCGAACACATTGCACCGGCCCTGGCTGCGGCCCTCGACCTGCCAGTGGCGGCGCTGGCACAGGCCTGCCCCTGCGCGGCCGCCGATGCCGCCCTGATCAAGACACGGGTGCTGGCGCAGCACAATGTGCTGGGCTACCTGGCGGCCACCAGCTTTTGCGAAGCGCCGCTTGGGCACAGTGCCAGCCCGACACCGGCGCCCTCGTGGTCGGCCCCCACGCACCGGCTGTTCGCCGCCCTCGCCGGCCACTTCGAAGAAGACCGTGCGGCCGGGCATGCCTCGCTGTTCGCCAACGCCATCGACGCCCTGAACACGCCGATCCCCCGGCGCGACCTCGCCCGCGCCCTTGAAGCAGCGCACCAGTACAAGCACTACCTGGACAACCTCAACCACGAGATCCTGCGCACCTACGCCATGCCTGGCTCCATGCTGCCGCACGTCAGCGCGCGCTATGACGACTTTGCCGTCGGCCCGGAGCCGACATGAGTGCGCACAAGCGATTCGAAGCGCTGAGCATCACGGTGTTCACCGCCACCCTGGCCGGCGCCTTGTACGTGAACAACAACATCGATCTGGACGCCGTCTTCGGCCACTATGCCAGCGTCGTGCTGGTGATCGTCGGGCTGCTCAGCTACGACATGATCTACAAGGCCTGCCTGCTGGGCATCGAAAAGGTCGATGCGCTCAAGAAGCTGTACTGGGGATCGATGTATCTCGAAGGGCTGTGGGAATACGCATCCTTCGACGGTCAGGACGAATTCATCGGCATCTGGCGCATCGAGCAGGACGCCTTCACCACCAAGGTGGTGGCCTTCGGACTCGATGCCCAATTGCGGCGACGCTCCACCGTACAGTCGGTATCCGACCTCATGGGGGGCGATGGCGTCTACGAGATCATCAACAAGCGCTGGGATCTCGAACAAGGTTCGCGCACGCAGTTTTCGCGTACCACCTTCGTGCCCGACAAGGCGGTGCGGCACGGCGTGTTCTCTTACCCAGCCGTCATCCGTGGCGAAACGGTCATCTTCGGTGGCAAGACGGACGGCATCATCAATTACGATCTGCGCATGTGGCGCCGCGACGGCTTCGATTCCGAAGACGCCCTGATCGAATCGATCCGCCAACGCCAGGGGGGCACCAAGCCCGCACTGCCGCACGCCCGGCAGGCATGGCAGGCACCCAGGGCGGCGCTCAAGACGATCGACAGTGCCGACTGACGCAACGCGCGCTTGACCTTGACGCAGCGGCAAGGCCGACAATGCCGTACATGCCTTGAGCGCAGTTGAGCGCAAATGCGGAGCGAAAACGGATGATCCCGATTGGCCAGTTGGCGCGTTTGATGGGTATTACCACGCGGACCCTGCGGCACTACGACGCCATCGGTCTGTTTGCCCCGGCACGGGTACATCCCGACACGGGCTATCGCTATTACGCCCCGGCACAAGCGGCCCAGCTCGAACGCATCCTGCAATTGCGCAAACTGACCGTGCCGCTGGAGCGCATTCAGGCCCTGCAGCAAGCGGGGACGCTGGACGATCCAGCGACGTTCGCCGCCTTTTTGCGCCAGCACCGCCACAGCCTGCGTGACGAGATTGCCCAGCGCACCCGCCTGCTCGACGAGCTGGAAGCGATGATCCACGCCATCGACCAAGGCCCCGCCGTGCTGCGTCGCCCCGAGATCATCGACCTGCCGGCATTCGACCTCATTGGCTTGTCGGTCATCTGCGAAGACCCCGACGCCATCCCACGCCTGTGGGACGAATTCGTGCCGCGCCGCCACGAAATCTGCAGCCCCACGCCGGCCATCAGTTACGGGCTGTGCGAGTGCATCGATGGTGAGCACTTCCGTTACGCGGCCGGATGCGCGGCGACGCCGGACGCGACGCTACCCGCCGGCATGTCGCGCTTTACCATCGCGGCCCGGCGTTATGCCTGCGTCACGCACGTCGGCGCGGTGGCTGGCATCGCCGAAACCTTCCGCCAAGCCTGGCGTGCGCTCGAAGCCGACTGGCACCTGACGCCCGGCCATGGCCCTGACCTGGAGCGCTATGACGAACGCTTTCGGGGCAACGCGCCGCATTCAGAAACCGATCTGCTGATCCCGCTCGACACCACGACAGCCGCCGCCTGAGGCCACACCCCGCACATTCGTCCCCGCCCCGGCGCGGCGCCATCCACCGGCGTGTGCCGGCGCCGCAATCTAATGCTCATATGAACGTCATGCGGCTGCAATGTGGCCATTCCAGCATGTTCATATGAACACGGAATCAAGCTTCAGCCCTTTGCTCGCCACCGGCGAGGGCGTCACCGACGACCGCATGGACGCCATCCGGCGCCTGATCGGCCTGCACGGCTACCAGTCGATCGAATCGCTTGCCGCGCGCTTTGGCGTGACCACCCAGACCATCCGCCGCGACGTCAACGCGCTCAGCGAGCGCGGCCTGTGCCGGCGTCTGCATGGTGGCGTGGATGTGATGCCGGCCGGCGAGAACGTGCCCTACAGCAAGCGCCAGACGCTCAACCTCGATGCCAAGCGGCGCATCGCCCGCAGCGTGGCGGCCCACGTGCCATCGGGGGCGTCGCTGTTCTTCGGCATCGGCACCACGCCCGAGCAATGCGCACGGGCGCTGGTCCATCACGAAGGGCTGCGCGTCATGACCAACAACCTCAATGCGGCCTTTGCGCTGCGCGATGCGCCGGCTTGCGAAATCACGCTGGCCGGCGGGCGGATGCGCAACGTGGATGGTGACGTGGTGGCCGGCGAGGCCCACGACTTTTTCTCGCGCTTCGTGGTGGACATCGGCATCTACGGCGTCGGCAGCGTGACCGAAGACGGCGGCCTGCTGGATTTCAGCCTCGACGAGACGCGCATGCGCGCCAGCCTCGCCACGCATTGCCGCGAGCGCTTTCTGGTGCTGGACCACAGCAAGTTTGGCCGCGGCGCGACAGTGCGCGAGGGCCACATCACGCAGGTCAACAAGGTATTCACCGACCGACCGGTGCCGGCACCGATCGCCCGCATGCTGCAAGAGGCGGGCGTCACGCTGGTCATCGCCTCGGCCGATTCACACACCCCGTCCTGAAGGAGCTTTTCCATGCATCTGCCCGCTCTCAAACGCTGCCTGCTGGCGGCCGCGCTGGCGCTCGGCGCCATCGGCGCCCTGACGCCGGCACACGCCCAGCAACGCGCCGTGTGCTACAACTGCCCGCCGGAATGGGCGGACTGGGGCGCCCAGCTCAAGGCCATCAACACGCGCCTGGGCATCGTCGTGCCGCCGGACAACAAGAACTCCGGCCAGTCGATCGCCGCCATGATCGCCGAGAAGGCCAAGCCGGTGAACGACGTGGTCTACCTGGGGGGCATTGCCGCCGATGCGGCCGTCGATGCCGACATCCTGACGCCCTACAAGCCGGCCGGCTGGGACAAGATCCCCGCCAACCTGAAGGATCCGGAAGGCCGCTGGTTCTCGATCCACTCGGGCACCCTGGGCCTGTTCATCAATACCGCCGCGCTAGGCAAGGTGCCGGTGCCGCAGAGCTGGGCCGATCTGCTCAAGCCGGAATACAAAGGCATGGTGGGCTATCTCGACCCGACTTCGGCCGCTGTCGGCCAACTCGGTGTCATGGCGGTCAACCTGGCGCTCGGCGGCAGCTACGACAATCTCGACCCGGCCATGAAGTACTTCAAGGCGCTGGCCAAGAATCAACCGATCGTGCCGAAGCAGACCGCCTATGCGCGCGTCATTTCCGGCGAGATCCCCATCCTGCTCGATTACGACTTCAACGCCTATCGCGGCGAGTACACCGACAAGGCGCCGGTGCGCTTCGTGATCCCCAAGGAAGGCTCGGTCGTGATGCCCTACGTGATGGGGCTGACCAAGAACGCGCCCAATGCGGCCAACGGCAAAAAGGTGCTGGATTTCGTCCTGTCGCCCGAAAGCCAGGGCATGTGGGGCAACGCCTACCTGCGCCCGGTGCTGGCGCAATACCTGTCGGCCGACGCCAAGGCCCGCTTCCTGCCGGACGCCGACTATGCGCGCGCCAAGCCGGTGGATCTGAAGAAGCTGGCCGCCGCGCAAGGCCAGATCGTCGAGCGCTACAAGCAGGAAGTCCAGTAACCCGATGCCTGCGGCGCACCGCGCCATCGGTGCGCCGCAGGCGGGAGTCTCCATGCCTTACCTGTTGTTACCGGCGTCGGTTTTCTTCGCCGCCTTCTTCATTCTGCCGATGTGCCGCCTGTTCCTGGCAGGGGGCAGCGGCACGCGCGGCTGGGCTGCGTACGCGGCGGTGCTGACCGATGCCACCTACGGCCAGGCTCTGCTCGCCACCCTGGCGGTGGCCTGCGCCACCACGCTGGCGACGCTGATCATCGGCGGTGTCACCGGCGTGTTCCTGCAACGTCATCGCTTTGCCGGACGCGCTGCGCTGCTCGCCATGCTGACCATGCCTCTGGCATTCCCCGGCGTGGTCGTCGGCTTCATGGTCATCATGCTGGCCGGGCGCCTGGGTTTGATCGGCCAGCTCAGCGCGGCGCTCGGCGCCGGCAAGATCGTGTTCGCCTATTCGATCTTCGGGCTGTTTCTGGGTTACGTGTATTTCTCGGTGCCCCGCACCCTGCTCACCGTGATGGCGGCAGCCGAAAAGCTCGACCCGCGCCTGGAAGAAGCCGCGCGCTCGCTGGGCGCCTCGCCCTGGCGCGTGCTGCGCGACGTGCTCCTGCCCGGCCTCAAGCCGGCGTTGATATCGGCCGGCGCGATCTGCTTTGCCACCGCCATGGGCGCCTTCGGCACGGCCTTCACGCTGGCCACGCGCATCAACGTGCTGCCGATGGTCATCTACACCGAATTCACCCTGTCGGCGAACATCGCCATGGCGGCGGCCCTGAGCTTCGTACTCGGCGCCATCACCTGGCTGGCGCTGGTGCTGGCGCGCACGGCGTCGGGCGACAGCATCGCCGCAGCAGGTTAGGAACGCCATGCATCGCAAGCTTGTTTTCCATGCGCAACTGGCTTTTACGCTGGTGGTATGCGCCTTTCTCATTGTGCCGATGCTGCTGTCGGTGCTGGCCGGGCTGACGGTCAATTACTTCGTCGGTCTCCAAAGCGGCCTCACGCTGCGCTGGGTGCTCGAAGTCTGGGCCGGCTATCACGACACCATCCTGCGTTCCATCGTCATCGCCCTTGCCTGTCTCGGCCTGACCCTGGTGCTCGGCGTGCCGGCCGCCTACGCCCTGGCACGCAGCAAGACCCGCCTGGCGCGCGCCCTCGAAGAACTGCTGGTGTTGCCCATCGCCGTGCCGGGCCTGGCGACGGCGCTGGCCTTGATCCTGATGTATGGCGGCTGGGGTGAACTGCGCAGTTCGTGGCTGTTCATCCTCATCGGCCACGTGTTGTTCACGCTGCCCTTCATGGTCCGCGCCGTGCTGGCCGTGCTCAACAGCATCGACCTGAAGAGCCTCGAAGAAGGCGCGGCTTCGTTGGGGGCGGGCCTGTTCGAACGCTTCTTTCATATCGTGCTGCCCAATGCGCGCGCCGGCATCGTCGCTGGCGCGCTGATGGTGGTCACGCTGTCGGTGGGTGAATTCAACATGACCTGGCTGCTGCACACGCCCTTCACCAAGACCTTGCCGGTCGGCCTGGCCGACGCTTATGCCTCGCTGCGGCTGGAGATCGGCAGCGCCTACACCCTGCTGTTCTTCCTGATGATCGTGCCCTTGCTGCTCGCCCTGCAGTGGCTGGGCCGCCCGCGCTCACCGCGCTTCGTGGCGCCGGACACCACGGCACCTGTCACTTCCATGGAGAAAGCCCTGCCATGACGCATTCGTCTCCTCGCCCGCTGTCGATCCGCCTCGATCAGTGCGCCAAGCGCTTTGCCAACGGCGCGCGCGCCCTCGAACCGTTGGACCTCGACATCGCTGCGGGCGAAACGCTGGTCTTTCTCGGCCCGTCCGGCTGCGGCAAAACCACCACGCTGCGCCTGATCGCCGGCCTGGAGCAACCGGATGCCGGCGGACGTGTACTGTTCGACGGCCGCGATGTCACGCGCCAGGGCATCGAAACGCGCAACGTCGGCATGGTGTTCCAGTCGTATGCGCTGTTCCCCAACATGACGGTGGCGCAGAACATCGGATACGGCCTGCGTCTGCGCAAGCTGCCGGCCGCCGCACAACGCGAACGCATCGCCGAAATGCTGGCCATGATGCGCATCGAGGCACTGGCCGATCGCCACATTGATCAACTCTCCGGCGGGCAGCGCCAGCGCGTCGCCTTGGCGCGCGCCCTGGCCGTGCAGCCGCGCGCGCTGTTGCTGGACGAACCCCTCACCGCGCTCGATGCGCGCCTGCGCGACACCCTGCGCATGGAGATCAACCAGTTGCTGCGCAGCCTTGGCATCACCACGCTCTACGTCACCCATGACCAGGCCGAAGCCATGACCCTGGGCGACCGCATCGTAGTGATGTCGAACGGCCGCGTCGAACAGATCGCCACCCCGCGTGAGATCTACCACCGCCCCAGCACGCGCTTCGTGGCCGATTTCGTCGGCAGCATGAATCGCGTCGGCGGCAGCCTTCGGCCGGAGGGCTTCGTGTGCGCCAGCGGCCGTCTGCGCTGGGCCGGCCCGACATGCCAAATGGATGAGATCTTCTTTCGCCCCGAGGACGTGCGCATCGTGGCCGGCGAAGACGAAGCGGATCTCACCGGCACGGTGACCGCCAGCGTCTTTCACGGCGACCATACGCGCCTGCTCGTCGATGTCGGCGACGCACAGCCACTGGTGGTCACCAGTGCGGCACGCACGCCGTGCCACGCCGGCCAACGCATCGGCCTGCGCGTCGATCCGCAAGGCTTGATGAGCTTTTGAGGCCACCATGCTGATTGCACAGATTACCGACACCCACATCAAGACGCCGGGGCGCCGCGCCTATGGCGTGGTCGACACACCGCGCATGCTGCAAGACTGCGTGCACGCCCTGCAAAGGCTCGACCCGCAGCCGGATCTCATCGTCCTGACCGGTGACCTCGTCGACTTTGGCATGCCAGAGGAATACGCCTATCTGCGTGAGATGCTCTCGCCTTTGCACGTACCGCTGATTGTGGTGCCGGGCAATCACGATGAACGCGACGCCCTGCGCGCCGCCTTTGCCGACCACGATTGGCTACCCGCCCGGGGCTTCCTGCACTTCGCCCGCCAGGTGGGGCCGTTGCGTATCGTCGGGCTGGATACCGTGGTGCCGGGGAGCGGGCGCGGCGAGTTGTGCGCGGCGCGCCTCGAATGGCTGGCGACCTGCCTGGCCGCAGCGCCGGCGCAGCCCACCCTGCTGCTCATGCATCACCCGCCGTTCCTGACCGGCATCCAGCATATGGATGCCATTGGACTGACCGGGCGCGAAGCCTTCGCCGACATCATGGCGGGCAACCCGCAGGTCAAGCTCATTCTCAGCGGGCACCTGCATCGCAGCATCCACGCCAGCGTGGGTGGGCGCAGCGCGCTCACCTGTCCGAGCCCGGCGCACCAGGTCAGCCTCGACCTGCGGCCCGGCGCGCCGAGTACCTTTCATCTCGAACCGCCGGGCTTCATGCTGCATCGCTGGACCGGCGACAGCTTCATCACCCACGTGGCCAGCATCGGCAACTATCCCGGGCCGTATCCGTTTTTCGATCCGGCCGGTGCGTTGATCGATTGACGCGGCGCCGGCGCGCCGGGGTTAGTCGCCGGTATCCGGCTGGCGGTGCGGCCGCAATACCTCGGTCAACTGTTCGACGCCGGCGCCGCTGCGCGCCAGCACGTCGTCCAGCGAGCGCGGCACGCCCAGATACATGCCCTGCGCCTGATCGACGTGCAGCTCGCCCAGCGCCAGCAATTCGGCACGCGTCTCGACGCCTTCGGCGGTCACTGTGCTGCCCAGGTGATGGCAGAAACGCACCAGGCCGTGGATCAGGCTTTGCCGCGCGGTGTCGTGATCGACGCCGCGCACGATGCTGGCATCCAGCTTGACCACATCGGGTTTGAGCAAAAGGATGTGGCGCATGCTCGAAATGCCGGCGCCGGCGTCGTCAATGGCCAACTTGGCACCTTGGCTGCGCAGCTCGGCCACGGCATCGATGACGGGGGCATACTCCAGGATTTCGTCGTGTTCGGTGATTTCGACCGTCACGTGGCGAAAGCCGGTGCTTTTGAGCAAAGCCATCAACTTGCCCGATACGATGAGCTCGGGCGAACCATTGATGTTCAACCGGATGTCGCTGCGATCGGCCAGGGCCGGCGCCAGCGCGATCTCGATGGCGTGCATCTGCAGGGCATCGAGCAGGCCGACAGCGCGCGCATTCTTGAACCAGGGCTCCGGGTCCGGCGGTGACATTGTCGGGAATCGCGACAGGCACTCGAAGCCCTGCAGGCGACCGCTGGCGATGGTGTAGATCGGCTGGTAAACGGTATTGACCGCAGCGTTGGCGATCAACCCCTGGATCTGGCTGTGCTTGGCATACAGCGCGGCTTCTTCCTCGCGCGCGCGGTCGATGTTGGCCGCCAGCACGTCCGACAGCACCCGCAGCAGGCGCAGGTCTTCGGGCCCGAGCGAAGGGATCGGCTTGCGATTGAAGCAGCACAGGGTGCCGTAAAGCTCACCGTTCTCCAGGCGGATCGGCACACTCAAGTGGGCGCCGATAGGGATCAGGTGCGTCGCCGGAATATCCTGCGTGGCGGGGACCTGCGCGGTGTCGGGGATGAGCTGCGGCAGTTCGCCGCGGATGATCTTCAGGCAATAGCCTTCTTCCAGCGGAATGGATTGCCCCGGTACCAGCGGGCATCCTTCGCCCCCCACCACGTGGTCGAGCACCCGTGCAACGTCGCCGAAACGCGAGATGAATGCGACATCCATGCCGAGATGGATGCGTACGACATTGAGAACCCGATTGGTCTCTGCCGGCGGCGCCCCGAACTTCAAAAGGTTCGCAAAATCAGCCTGACTCACGCCACTATCGATTGCCGCCATGTGTACTCCGTCCGGTGCATAGCCTCTCGTTGGGCCATGCGTTGCGCAATGAGGCAGGATCAGAGAGTGCGGCCATGCCGGCGGGCGCTCGCCCGCCGCCGTCCGCCCCTCTATCGGAGGAGGTTCCGGGAAAGCCAATGGGCGCGGGCGACTTCTGCCCGAAGGGGTAGTGCCCCCCGCCGCCGGACAGCGCCTAGCGAGCGCGCCGGAAAGTAAGAAGCCAAACATCCGGGGCTACGCCCGGACACGCATTGCCCGTCAGCGCGTGGCCGTCCACGTGGCGCCGTCGACGGTGCCTTGCATGGCGTTGCCCGCCACTTGGCCGACGTAGCGTTGCTTGCCGACGGAGAACTGGATCTGCGTGCCGTTCATGCGCGCGTCGATGATGCGCGCGGTGGTGTCGCCGTCGCGCAGGGTGCCTTCCAGCATCTGGTATTTCTGCGTGAGGGCCAGCTCCTTGCCGGCCATCTTCCAGGTGCCTGCCACCTTGGCCGGCACCACCCACTTGAGGGCGCTGCAATAGCCGGTGCAGCCGTCGGCGACATTGGCGGTTTCGTCCGGCTCCCAGTCGCCCATGGTGAACGAATTGGACACCACGCGCGTGCCGGGTTTCATGTCGAGGATGATGGGGCGCAGGCGCACGTTGAGGTCGGGCAGCAGGAACAGAGTCACCACCGTGGCGTCGGAGAAATTCGATTCGAAGATGTCGGCCTGCTCGAAGGTAGCCTTGCCGGTGACGCCTTCGGCCTGCGCCGCGCGCTTGGACAGGGCGACCATGTCGGGATTGAACTCGATGCCGCGCGCCACGGCGCCGCGCTTGGCAGCGGTGATGACCGTGCGCCCGTCGCCCGAGCCCAGATCCACCAGGCGGTCCCGCGGCGTCAGCGCTGCCATGTCGAGCATGCGATCGATCAGGGCCTGCGAGGTGGGCACCCAGATCACGTCCTTGCCAGCCTGGCCGACGGTGGGCTCATAGGCGGCTTTGGCATCCTTGGCGGCCTGGCCCCACGCGGGGCCGGCAAGGACCAGCAGACAGGCCGCGGCGGCCAGGCTCTTTTGCATGCGCATGGTGTTCTCCTTCGGGGAAAGTGCGTTCATTTGGCGCCGGCGTCGACGACCTCTTCGGCCACCAGGGCGGGTTCATCCAGGCGCGCGAACAACAGGATCGGGGACCCGACGGCCAGCACGGCCAGGCCGATGAGCGCCGCCGAACCGGTGTACGCCACGCTGGCGTGCAGCATGTAAAGACAGGTGGCGCAGAAGACGAGGGGCGTGAACGGGTAGAGCGGCACGCGATAGGGCAACTCGCGCTGCGGGTAGCGCCAGCGCAGCACGAACAGTGACACGCCCACCAGCAGCAGAAAGCCCCAGAACACCGGCGCGGTGTAATCGACCATCGCTTTGAAGCCGTCGCGCGTCACCACGCCGAGTACGATCAGCGCCAGCGCAATCAGGCCCTGCACGATCTGCGCATTGGCCGGCGTCTGGCCGCGCCCGCTCCACACGCTCACCCAGCGCAGCACCGTCATGTCCTGCGCCATGGCGTAGAACACGCGCGAGCCGGTGAAGATGGTGGCGTTGAGGGTCGAGATGGCGGCGACCACGATGGCGACGGTGACCACCAGCGCGCCGGACGGCCCGGCCACGACGCGCATCATCTCAGTGGCCACGGCGTCCGAAGCGCGCAAGCCGTTGAGGCCGAGCACCGACAGCAGCGCCCAGTTGGCGAGGGTGTACAGCGTCACCAGGATCAACGTGCCCAGCGTCAGCACCTTAGCGATATTGCGCGGTGCGTTCTTGAGCTCGCCGGTCAGGTAGGCCGCTTCGTTCCAGCCGCCATAGGTCAGCAGCACGAAGATCATCGCCATGCCCAGCGCGGCCGATTCGGGCGTGGCCGTAGGCGCCACGCGCGCCGCCACGTCGGACGGCCCCAGCAGCAAGCCGCACAGGATGATCGCCACCACCGCGCCAACTTCCAGGAAGGTAACGATCAATTGCAGGTTCTTGCCTTCGACGGTGCCGACCACGTTGACGGCGGTGAGCACGATGACCGACAGCGCGGCGTACACGGCCGGCCCGTAAGGCCCGATGGGCGCCAGTTGCGCCACGTAGTCGCCCAACATGAAAGCGACGGCGGCGATGGCGCCGGTCTGGATCACCGTGCAGCGCGCCCAGCCGAACATCATGGCCATGCGCTTGCCGTAGGCGCGCGACAGAAAGTGGTATTCGCCGCCCACGTGCGGGTGTGCGGCGGACAATTCGGCGTAGCACAGCGCGCCGATGAGGGTGACCACGCCGCCCAGGATCCACACCAGGATGAACATCCATTCGGATTCGACGTTGCCGGCGACGATGGCGGGCGCCCGGAAGATGCCGACCCCCACGACCAGCCCCACCATGATGGTGACGGCATCGAAGACCGACAACATGCCCTGCGGCTTTGATCGATGGTGGCTGCTCATTCAACATCCCCTCTGGTCGATGGGTCGATGACAGGCGAATCCAACGGCACGACACACAGCACGACTGACAGCGCGATAGCGATTGCGCGACGAAGGCACCCGGCGAGCAGCCCGGACTCAGGGCGGCGAGCGGCCCCGGTCGTCAGGCAACAGACCAAGCCCGATTACGTTCGTTCCCATGTAAATAGTGCATTGCTCACGCCAGCGCCAGTTGCCCCTGGATGGTGCATGTCGAAACGCGCCCTGGCGTGGGGGCAACACGCGGGCCGACGGGGGCACGCTCGTTTTGAGGGCGAAAAAAAACCCGCCATGAGGCGGGTTTTTTCAGTGCAACGGGCGGGCGATCAGGCAGCCAGCACGCTCTTCACGTAGTCGGTGATCGCTTGATCCTGGCTGTTCGCGAAGAAGTATTCCTGGAACTTGTCGCCAGCAACGGCGGCCTTGACCAGGCTTTGGTCGACCGACTTCAGCACCGTCAGCATGTCCTTGCAGCTGGCGGCCTTCACTTCCTTCAGGATGTTGCGGTTCTTGGCCATGATGGCGGCGCGTTCCTTCGGGTAGCCCAGGCCACGCTCGCCGTCGAACAGCTTGCGGTAGCAATCTTGCAGGTTCAGCTCGGCGGCCCAGCCGAAGCCCTTGGCGTAGGGCATCGAGATGGCGTTGCCGTCGTTGATCTGGCCGAACAGGAAAGCGTCGGTCGGGTCGATCACCAGGCCGCAGAACACGCCGGGCATGGCGTTGCAGGCCAGCATGGCGCCCATGCCGGTACCGCAGCCGGTAACGACGAAGTCGGCGGCCTTGGAGTTGAGCAGGATGCCGGCCAGCAGGCCGTTCATGACGTAGGTGAGCTGCGCCTTGTCGTCCGCGCTGTACATGCCGTAGTTGAACACGGTGTGGCCCAGGGGCTCGGCGACGGTCTTGAGTGCGTTGAAGATGACTTCGTTCTTCGCGGCTTGGCTGTTCTCGTTGATGAGAGCGATCTTCATGAGGCTTCCCTTTATTTCTCGAAGGCGACGCTGGCGCGTCGGTTGCAGAAAAGATGCGACGCACTCGCTGACGGCCAGGCGACCCGAAGGCCGGACTGCCCCACGAGGGCATGGACAACCCATAAGGGTAAACGCCAGAGGCCCTAAACGCAAAGGGCGTCGTGCAGGAGGCACGGCGGCGAACGCCTTGAAAGGCGGCTTGGCGCGCCCCCCAGTGCCGGGCCGAAGGCGACGCCAGCCGCGCCGGGCTTGGTTCTCCTGTCGTTCGGTCTCATGCCCTGGCGGCCTGCGCCCCGCCACGTAAAAATTCAATGCCGACAACAGGCTTGATACACATCAAAGGCGCTCGACGATGGGCGCGGCCCGTTTTTCGCCACCCCGCCATGCCGACCAAAGCTGGAGGCCGATGCGCCGCCGAAATAGAATGACAGGCCTCGCTGACGAGGTTTTTCTTTTTTTGCCGCACGCATGCGTCATCCGATCGTCCGCTACGTGGGTCTCTGCCTGAGCCTGGCCTTGCCGTGCGGCACGCCCGCCCTGGCGGCCCCCACTTTCGAAGTCACCTATACGCACACGCCGGCCGGCAGCGAAGACGCCGTGATGTACCTGACCAACAATGCGTTTTCGGATGACGAGCAGTATTTCGTCTTCGGCCGCCGCCCGCGCGGCGACAACAAATACCTGTTCTATCGCCGCGACATGGCGAGCGGCGAAGAAACCCCGATCCCCACCCGCGACGCGGCCAGCCTGCACGGCGTGGTCTCGGGCGATCGCCTGTTCGTCATCGACAGTGAAGGCGGCGCACCGGCGCTGGTCTCCATCGGCCTGCGCGATTTCGACCGCCGCGTGATCTGGGCGCTGCCGCTCGACATGAGCCCGTCGGGCAAGATGCGCATCACTTCGCCGAGCGTGGCCGCGCACGGCACGGTGTTCGCCATCACCATGGCCGACCGCCTGGTCGCCTCCAGCACCACCAAGTTGCATGCGGCCAACGACGCCATCATGGCGTCGCCGGCCCGCTCGTATCTCTTCGTCGGACGCCAGCAAGCCGACGGCCAATGGGCCGTGCGCAAGATATTCGAAAAGCGATCGAGCGGCGACGGCTGGCTCGGCCATGTTCAGCTCACCCCCAGCGGCGACGGCGTGGTCTATGAGCTGGAAGGCAATGGCGAGCGCATTGCCCATCGCATCTGGTATGTCGACCTGCTTACGCTGCAGCACACGCCGTTCGGACAGGACAACGCGCCGTGCAACCGTGCCACCCACGGCTACATGGTGGGCGACCGGCTGTTCGCGTACATGACCACTGCACACGACACGGCCTTCGCCTGGGGCGACCTGCGCAACGGCACGTACACCACCGTGGCGGCGCTCGGCCATCAACAGCACGTGGCAGTGTTCCCGCTGGCCGACGGGCGCCTGGCCGTCATCGGCGACGGCAAACCCGACGGCGCGCGCACCGTGGTCCGTTACATCATCGATGGCGCACGCATCGCCAGCCGTACCGACGTGGCGACACGCGGCAACTATGCCGACTGGGAGCCCTACCATGTGCACGGCCGCTTCTCGCCCTCCGGTGCCTGGTATGTGGGCACGTATGCCGATCGAGACCGCGCCAGCGTGTTCATGGTCAAGGATCCGCTCAAGTAAGCCGACGCAGCCAACCCGACTCGTCACGCATTCGCCTTCGCATGACAACGCCATCGGGCGGGCTGGCTCCGTCCACCAAACAGGCGCACAATGCAGCCTTCTCACGCGGCCCCACGCAGTGCCGCGTGTCCGCCCACGAGGCGGCTCTGATAACAACAACGGGTAAGAACGAGGCGTCACCGGCCGTCCGGGCCGTGCGCCGTGTTGAGCATGAAGGTCACCAAGCTTCATCCGGGGCTGCTGCAGGTCGTCGATACCGACGGCCAGGTACTCGGCACCATCGAAACCTACGACGACTACGTTGCGCGCAACGGCCCACGGCTGATCGGCATCTTCAAGTCGCAGCGCACGGCCGTCGGCGCCTTGGTCAGTGCAGCGCGCCAGACCAGCGCACCAAAGGCTTTCCCCTTCGGCTCGATGGTGCTCTGAGCGCGGCCGGCGCGACAAACCACGCGCCACGCTCGCGTGCGCCCACGCGGCCCTTTATCATGGGCGGACATTTCTCCCCCACAGATGAGGCTCCGCGTGTCAGAAGGCCAGCCCACCGACCTGCCCCGACCTGACGCAGCCTCACCGGCGCCGGCTGTCCGCCCGGACACCGTGTATGGTGACGCGGCGCGCGCCGGCCTTGATCTGGCCACCCGTTACGGCGCCCTGATCAACGCCATCGACGCGGCCTTCTGCATCATCGAAGTCTTGTTCAATGCCCAGGGCCAGCCGGAGGACTACCGGTTCATCGAGACCAACGCCGCCTTCAGCGCCCAGACCGGCCTCACCGACGCCATCGGCCGCCGCATGCGCGACATGGTGCCGACCCACGAAACACACTGGTTCGACATCTACGGCCGTGTCGCGCTGACCGGCGAGGCCATGCGGTTTTCTGCCGGCGCCCACGCCCTCGGGCGGCTCTACGATGTCGAAGCCTTTTCGCTCGGACCGGCCGAGCTGCGCATGGTGGGCGTCATCTTCAAGGACGTCACCGAGCGCGCCAGCACCGACCAGCGACTGCAGGAAAGCGAGGCGCGCGCCCAGTTGGCGATCGACGTCGCCCAGCTCGGCACCTTTCGCTACGACCCGCAGGTCGATGAAGTCACCGTCGACGAACGCCTCAGCACCCAGTGGGGGGACGATGGCGAGCGACTGAACATGCCGCTCGATGTGATGCTCGAGCGCCTGCATGAACTCGACCGGCCGCATGTCGAGGCCGCCATGCACATGGCGCTCGACCCGGCGCGCCCGGCCGCCAACGGCTTCCAGATGGACTGCCGCATCGTCTGGCCGGATGGCAGCGAGCATTGGCTGGCCATCAACGCGCAGGCGCACTTCGAACAGCACCACGACGGGCAGCGCGCCACCAGCCTGATCGGCACCACCCTCGACATCACTGCGCGCAAGCGCCAGGAAGCGCGCCAAACTTACCTGCTGGCACTGAGCGACGCGCTGCGCGGCGTGGACGACCCCAACGAAGCGCAATATGCCGCCGCCCGCCTGCTCGGCCGCCTGCTGCAGGCCAGCCGTGTGCACTACAGCGAAGTGGACGGCGCCATCATCGATGTCAAACCCGGCTATGCGCGCGGCGTGGGCCATCTGATGGGGCGTTTCCCACTGGCCGACATCCGCCTCGATTATTTCGACGTGCTGCGCACCGGCAAGACCCTGGTGGTGCCCGACGTCGGCGGCGCCATCACCCAGCATGCCCACGCCACGCCGGAGCTGGCCAATATGACGGTGGGCGCGCTCATCGCGGTGCCTTATCTCAAAGGCGGTGATCTGGTGGCGATGCTGTCCGTGCACCAGAGCAAAGCGCGCCTGTGGTCAAGCGACGAAATCGCGCTCGCCGAAGCCACCGCCGAACGCACCTGGGCGGCAGTCGAGCGGGCCCGCGCCGAAGCGGCCCTGCTCGAGAGCGAAGAACGCCTGCGCGAAGCCGACGCCCGCAAGGATGAATTTCTCGCCACCCTGGCGCACGAACTGCGCAACCCGCTGGCCACCATCTACAACGGTCTGCACCTGCTGAGCCTGCCGCAGACCCACGACGATGCCGACCGCATCGAAAGCATGCTGCACCGGCAGGTCGACCACATGGTGCACCTGATCGACGACCTCATGGAGGTCTCGCGCATCAGCCGCGGCGCCATCGAACTGAAGACCCAGCCGCTGGATTTCGCCACCCTCGTGCGCGACACCGTGGATGCCGCCCGCCCCACCGTCGAACGCGCCGGCCACAGCCTGTCGGTATCGCTGCCGGCCGGGCCGCTGGCGGTGGATGGTGACGTGGTGCGCCTGACACAAATCGTCTCCAACCTGCTCAACAACGCGGTGCGCTACACCGACGCCGGCGGCCAGATCGACCTGCGCGCCTGGCGTGACGACGGCCATGCCTGGCTGGTGGTACGCGACAACGGCATCGGCATCGCGCCAGACAAACTCGCGCAGATCTTCGCCATGTTCGGTCAGATCGACCGACGCGACCTGCGCTCGCAAAGCGGGCTGGGCATCGGCCTGTCACTGGCGCAACGGCTGGCGCGCATGCACGGCGGCGACATCCAGGCCTATAGCGATGGCGTGGGGCGTGGCAGCACCTTCACCGTGCGCCTGCCGCTGACGCAGGCGCCGCTGTCCGACATCCCCGGCGACGGCCAGGCCACTTCGCCCGGCATCAAGCGCGTGCTGGTGGTGGACGACAATCGCGACGCCGCCGACGCCACCGCCATGTTCCTGACCACGCTGGGCGCGGACGTGCGCGTGGTCTACGACGGCCCCGCCGCGCTCGCCACCTTGCGGCACTGGCCGGCCGACCTGATGCTCATCGACATCGGCATGCCCGGCATGGACGGCCACGAGCTGGCGCGACGCATCTGCGCCCTGCCCGAGCGCCCGCAGGGCAAGCTGGTGGCGCTCACCGGCTGGGGGCAGCAGTCCGACATGGATCGCACCCGCCAGAGCGGCTTCGACGAGCATCTGGTCAAGCCCGCCAACGCCGAGCGGCTGATCGCCCTACTGCAATCCCTGGACTGAGCCAACGCCTGCGGCGGTTTGCGACGTGTCAACTGATCGGACTTCGCCCGCCGGTGTCACTTCGCTCATCGTTAGCGTCGTCAGAATTCTCTTATACTGCGCCCCATGTTCCGGCGCTTCCGCAGCCCTCGCCTTGCATGGTTCATCGCCCTCCTGCTGGCTTTCAGCCAGTTGGTGACGGCGGCCTATGCCTGCGTGCAGGAGCAGGCGCCCGCCCACGAACATAGGCAGTCCGCCCCGCATGCCGGGCACGCCGGCATGGGTTCCGACGCGCACCACGCCATGGCCGGCATGCCCGACTGCGACATGACGCAACAGGCTCAGCCGATCACCTGCAAGGTGCATTGCGAAAAGAACGCCCAATCGGCCGACGTACGCTTGCCCAATCTGTCGGCCCCGGTGTTGTTCGCGTTGTTCCTGGCGCCGCCCATGCTCACCGCCGACCAGGCCGCCCCGCCTGCCGCGCGGCCGGAACCACCGACCCTCGTCGCGGCCTCACCGCCGCTGCGCCTGCAGTACCAAGTCTTCCGTAATTAGCCACCCGCCGGCTTCGTTTGCCCTGAGCGCGCAAGCCGCCCTCGCCATGCCACGTGCATGAGCGTTGTGCCCGCGCGCATTCCCGAACGATTCGAGCGGAGTGACGCATGTCCCTATTTCGCCTCGGCTCGGCGGTCTGCCTGATCGGCACCGCCAGCCTGTCGGCGCACGCGCTGAGCCTGGACCAAGCCCTGCAAGCGGCCGCCCAGCGCGCGCCCGAAATGATTGCCGCCTCGGCTGACAGCCAGGCGGCGCAAGCCATGACTATCCAGGCCGGCGCCCTGCCGGACCCCAAACTGGCCGTGTGGGTCGACGACCTGCCCACCACCGGCGGCGAACGCTTTCGTCCCGGTGCCGCCAAACGCATGGTCAGCCTGATGCAGGAGGTCCCCAACACGGCGCGGCGGGAGGCCGAGCAGCGGCTGGCCGACGCCGAAGCGCGTGGCGCGCAGGCGCAGGCGCGCTTTGCCCGCCTCAATGTGCGACGCGAAACGACCCTGGCCTGGCTCACCGTGTATTACCTCGACCAGCGCCTGACCGTGCTCGATGAGCAGGATGGCCTCAACCGCCAGAGCCAGCAGCGCGACCTTGCCGCCATCACGGGGGGAGCCAGCCCGACCGGCGCCTTTGGCGCGCGGCTCGAAGCGCTCGACCTGCAGGACGCACGCGACGATCTGGCCGCCCAGCGCCGCCAGGCTGTCGCCCGACTGGCCCGCTGGACTGGCGACGATCTGGCGCGAGAGCCCCTCGCCGGCGCCTTGCCGGCCTGGCTGACGGCAACGGCTCATGATGACGCTGGCGTGGCCGAGCTGCCGGACATCCGGGCCGCCGCCCTGCAACAGGAGGCGGCCAATGCCGAAGTCGCGCTCGCCCGCGCCGCCACGCGCCCCAACTGGGCCGTGGAACTGGGTGTCGGCCTCGACGCCATGGACAAGAACATGGCCATGCTCAAGTTCACCTTCGACCTGCCCCTGTTCCAGGGCACGCGCCAAGATCCGCGCATCGCCGCCGCGCAGGCCAAGGTCGACAAGAGTCAGGCCGAGCGCGAAGCGCGCTTGCTGGACGCGCGCACCGAGGTGGCGGCGTTGGCCGCCGAACGCGAGGCCCTGCAACGCCAGCTCGCCCGCATCGACCGCGACACCTTGCCCCTGCTCGAGCGCCAGTCCCAGGTGGCCCTGGCTGGCGTCGCCGGCGGCAAAGGCGAAACCGGTGCCGTGCTGGACGTGCGCCGCGCGCGCCTGGCCGCACGCATGCGCCACGTCGAACTCGAAGGGCGTCTGGCCGAAGCCAACGCCCGTCTTTTCTTCCTGACCGGAGACCACTGATGCAACGGACAACACTTTGTGCGGCAGTGGCCGCCACCCTGATCGTCGGCGGCGCCGCCGGCTGGGGACTCAATCACTGGATGAGCGCGCGCCACGCCGACGCCACCACTGCCGCACCGGCCGCCGGCCGCACCGTGCTGTACTGGTACGACCCGATGAAGCCCGACCAGCATTTCGACAAGCCGGGCAAATCGCCTTTCATGGACATGGATCTGCAACCGCGCTACGCCGACGAGGGCGCGCAGACGGAAGACGCCGTGCGCATCGATCCGGCGCTGACGCAGAACACCGGCGTGCGCCTGGCGCCCGTCACGCGCGGCACGCTCGCCAGCGGCACCGAGGTCACCGGCACCATCGCCTTCAACGACCGTGACGTCGCCATCGTGCAGGCGCGCACCAGCGGCATCGTCGAACGCGTGACCCCGCGCGCGGTAGGCGATGTCGTTGCGGCCGGCGCGCCGCTGGCCGAACTGCGCGTGCCCGAATGGCTCACCGCGCAACGTGAATACCTGGCCCTGCGCGGTGACGCCGAACTGGCCGCCGCCGCACGCTCACGCCTGATCCAGTTAGGCATGAGCACGGCGCAGGTCGAGGCCGTCGAACGCAGCGGCACGCCGCTGGCGGTGGTCACGATCAGCGCGCCGCGCGGCGGCATGCTCGCCGAGCAGGCTGTGCGCGAAGGCATGACGGTCGCACCCGGGCAGACCCTGGCACGCATCAACGGGCTGGGCACGGTGTGGGTGGAGGCCGATGTGCCCGAGGCACAGGCCGCCACGCTGCGCATCGGCACGCCGGTGCGTGCGCGCGTCGCCGCCTCGCCCAACGATGTCATCGACGGCCGCATCGAATCGCTGGTGCCGGAGCTCAACGCCACCACCCGCACGGTGCGCGTACGCGCCCAGGTGGACAACCGCCATGGGCGCCTGCGCCCCGGCATGTTCGCGCGTATCGAGGTCGCCGGCGGCGCCGGCAAGCCGGCGCTGCTGGTGCCTGCCGACGCGGTCATCGCCACCGGCACGCGCCACGTGGTGATCGTGGCCGAAGAAGGCGGGCGCTTTGCCCCGGCCGAGGTCGAGATCGGCCGCGAACAGGACGGCCAGAGCGAGATCGTCGCCGGTCTCAAGGAAGGCCAGCAGGTGGTCGTGTCCGGCCAGTTCATGATCGATTCCGAAGCCAGCCTGCGCGGCGTGCTGGCGCGCATGGGCAGCGCCCAGGCGGCCCCC
>JASGFB010000047.1:0-31182 GCA_047605765.1 Rhodocyclaceae bacterium | reverse complement strand
GGTGCAGGGCGGCACCATCACCATCCGTGTGGGCGAGGGTGAGACGGCCTACGAGAAGACCGTGCGCCTGACCCGCGCGCACCTCGAAGAAGACGCCGGCAAGTCCTTGCACGAAGATTTTCACGGCCAGTCGGGCATCGACCTGAACCGCGCCGGCACGCCGCTGCTGGAAATCGTCACCGAGCCGGACATGGCGTCGGCCGCCGAGGCCGTGGCCTACGCTCGCGCCTTGCACGCGCTGGTGCAGTGGATCGACATCTGCGACGGCAACATGCAGGAAGGTTCGTTCCGCTGCGACGCCAACGTGTCGGTGCGCCGTCCGGGCGAGCCGCTGGGCACGCGCCGTGAGATCAAGAACCTGAACAGCTTCCGCTTCCTGCAGCAGGCCATCGAATACGAGATCGGCTGGCAGATCGACGAGATCGAATCCGGCCGCAAGATCCAGCAGGCCACCGTCCTGTTCGATCCCGACAGCGGCGAGACGCGCATGATGCGTTCGAAGGAAGACGCGCACGACTACCGTTATTTCCCCGATCCCGATCTGCTGCCGCTGGTCATCGATGCCGATTGGATCGCCCGCGTCCGGGGCGAGCTGCCGGAGCTGCCCGTCCAGCTTGCACAGCGCCTGCAGGACGATTACGGCCTGTCGCCCTACGATGCGGCAACGCTCACGGCCAGCCGCGCCACCGCCCAGTATTACCTCGACGCACTGGCTGCCGGCGGCCCCGCCCTGGCCAAGCCTTTGGCCAACTGGGTGATGGGCGAACTGGCCGCGCGCATGAACCGCGAAGAGCGCTCGCTGGACGAATCGCCGGTGTCGCCGGTGCAACTGGCCGGACTGATGGCGCGTGTCGCCGACAACACCATCTCCAACAACATCGCCAAGAAAGTGTTCGAGGCGTTGTGGCATGGCGAGGGGGCCAGCGCCGATGAGATCATCGACAAGCAGGGGCTCAAGCAGGTCACGGATGCCTCCGCCATCGAACCGATCATCGATGAAGTGCTGGCAGCCAACCCCAAGTCGGTGGAGGAATTCCGCGCCGGCAAGGAAAAGGCCTTCAACGCGCTCGTCGGCCAGGTCATGAAAGCCAGCAAGGGCAAGGCCAGTCCTGCCCAGGTCAACGAACTACTCAAAAAGAAGCTCGGCGGCTGAGTCGGCTGCCATGACCCCGCGACGCGAGCGCCTGGCTGGCTGGACCATCGCCACGCTCGCCGGGGCCATGGTGCTGTTCACGGTATGGCCGCCCCTGGCGGCCCTGCGCTATGTGCCGGCGCGCGACGCGCTGTGGCACGGGGCGCCGGCGCAGCTCATCCATCTGGGCATGCCCCATCTCATGCTCAATCTATGCGGTCTGGCGGTGTGCACGCTGGTGGCTCGCCGCCATGCGGCATGGGCACCCATGCTTGGCGCCTTGGTGGTGTCCGCCATGGTGGTGGCGATCGGATTGCGCTGGGATGTGCCACCGCTGGCCTGGTACGTGGGATTGTCCGGTGCGCTGTATGGCGTCACCGCCTGGCTGGCGCTGGCCCACATCTGCTGGCTGCCGAGCGCGCCATGGCGCGTGTTGGCCGTGATGTGCTGCGTGATGATCGGCGCCAAGGCCGTGGTGGGCGTGCACGCACCGGCCGGGCCGGGGACATGGCTGGGCATCCCCCCGGCGCCGACGGCGCATCTGTATGGCTATGCGGGCGGCCTGGTCTTTGCCGCCCTGTGGGCCGCTTATCGCGGCTGGCGCGCGCGGGCTGCGTAGCCGACGCCCAGCAGTACGGCGAGGATCGCCAGCAGCCCGAGGTCCACGCTGCCGCCTCCACCGCCGCCCCCTCCATTGCCGCCGCTGGTCGAGCTGGCCGTACTGCTACTGCTGCTTGCTGTCGACGACGACGACGTGCCACTGGTACCGGAGCCGACCGTGACCGCGAAACTGGTCGTGTCGGTCGCGCCCTGGCTGTCGGTGACGGTCAGCGACACCGTGACGACGCCGGAACCCGTCATCGGGATGGTGGCATTGGCCTGATCGGCACCGGAGATGGCCCCCGCGATGTTGTCGTTGGCGCTCGCCGTCCAGGCGTAGGTGGCGATGCTGCGGCCCGTTGCCGCGGTGCTGCCGCTGGCAGACACGGTGACGTAGGTACCCGATTCCACCGCGCCGTTGGCGCTGATCTGCGCCTGCGGGCGCAGGGCATCGTTGACGGCCGCGCTGGTGTTGAGCAGGCCCGCACCGCATGTCGCCGTCGTGCAATTGCACTGCACCAGCGTGCTGCCGCTGGTGCAACTGGGCAGCGCATTATCGGTCGGGAAAGCCGTGGCCGATTTCTTCAGGCGCGTCATGATCGACGCCGGCGTCAGCGCAGGGTGCACCGCCAGCATCAGGCTGGCCGTGCCACTGACCAGGGGGGTGGCGAAGCTGGTGCCGTAGGCCACGTGCGAGGTGGTGTCGGTGTAGATGTGGGTGCCCGGCCCCTGCGTGCCTGAGTTGGTGGTGGTGATGAAACTGTATTGGCACGACGAGCCGCTGCCGCAGTTGCCGGCCGGGGCCGCAATGCCGGCCTCGGCGCCGTAGCTGCTGTAGCCCGCCTTGGTGCCGGTATGGCGGGAGCCGGCGACGGTCATCACGCCCGGGCAGTTGCCCGGCACGCCGATGGCTCCGTCCGAATTGCCGGCGGCCACCACAATGCTGGCGCCGGCGGCGGTGATCTGCGAGATGGCTTCCTTGTAGGCAGCGTTGCAGGTGCCCGCGCCACCCAGGCTGAGGTTGAGGATCTTGGCGGGATGGGCGTTGGCCGGCGCACCATCGACGGCGATGCCCGCCGCCCAGTACATGGCCGCCAGGATGTCGGAGTCGTAGCCGCCGCACTTGCCCAGGGCCCGTACCGGCAGGATCTGAGACGCCCAGGACACGCCGGACACGCCGGTCGAATTGTTGGTGGCGGCGCCGACGATGCCGGCCACCATGGTGCCGTGCCACGAACTGTTGCTGGTCGAACAGCCCTTGAATACGTCGGCATGGGCGCTCAGATCGGTGCTGGTGAGGTAGTCGCCCGGATCGGACGGATCGCTGTCGCGGCCGCCGCCGTCATTGGCCATGTACTGATTGCTGACGAAGTCATAGCCGTAGGGCGTGCCATCGGTATTGAGCAGAATCTTGCCGGCGAGGTCCGGATGATCGGCGCGGATGCCGGTGTCGATGACGGCCACCACCACGTTGGCGCTGCCCGTCGTTACATCCCATGCCGTCTGGGCATTGATGGCGGCGGGGGTGGCCGTGGAGTTGGGCAGCAGGTACCACTGCGATTGATAGAGCGAGTCGTTGGGCACGGCCAGGGCTTGCCGGCGCAGATCCGGGACGGCGTATTCGACATCCGATTGCGCCGCCAGGCGGGCCGCCAGTTGCGCCGAGTCCAGTCCACGCGCTTCGACGACATGCACGCGGTCGGTCAGGCGCCGCTCTGCCTGGATCGTCATGCCGGTGCGGGCCGACAGGGCCTGCATGCGGCCGCTGGCTTCGCTCTGCGCGGTGATCGTCGAGCCGCTGCGGTACTTGACGATGACGCGTCCGGCGTCATCGGCGTGGGCCAGCCAAGGCGCGCCGGCGAGCAGCGCGACGAGGCAGCTGAAGGAGTGGTGTTTGAGTCGGTTGGAGAAGTCCATGGCGGAGGTCCGCTGTTATCGGTATGAGGTTTCGGGCGGGGTCATCGGGTCGATCGGCGTGTGTCGCGTTCGACGCTGCGCACAAGACCACTCTGGCGCAGTTTGTCGATCGCGTCATCGCAATCGGAATCGGGGGCAGGACAACGCATGACATAGGCCGCCCAGCCGGGCGACACGCTCGCCGCCAGGACCAGCGGCGTACCGGCGGCGTCGGCCAGGCGGGCCTGCCAGGCCGCATCGTCGGCATGGACGTGCGCGGGCAGGCCGATCAGCACGCGTACTTCGGGCATGGCCGGCGCGCTTTGGCCGGCGGCCGTGCAGCCGGCCAGCGCGACACAGCACGCCAGCGCGCGCAGGGACGCTCGGAACGGCGTGACGGGACGGGTGCAGGTGTATGTCATGTCTCGCACTCTAGGGGGTGTCCATTCGACACGACAATCACCATGGCGTAAATAGACGTAAAGCATGGCGGTCACAAAGTGAAAATGATATTCGTCGATCCGCCCCATGCGACGCCATTGCCTGCGTCGGGTACTCCAGCTACCGTACGTACGCCCTTTTTTGCCATTTGCATGATTTGAGCACGCGCGATGATGAACCGCTTCGAGGACGTCGATACATCGGTAGTCGCCCCAGCACCGCCGTATAGTCCACCCGCCGCTATTGCCCCGCCGCCGTGGCGGCCGCTCGGCCTGTGGATCTGTGTGGCCGTGCTGCTGGATATCTTCTGCGCCACCAATTCGGGCTTCCAGTCCGATATTCAGTACTGGGTGCGCTGGTCCCAGCATCTGGCCGTGTTCGGCTATGTCGACCTGGTAACCGACTACCCGCCGATCTTCGTCCATTGGCTGGCGGTGGCCGGCCAACTGGACAACCTGCTCGGCGTCGAACCCGCACTCAATGGATTGATGCGGTTTCTTGCCGTTACGCCCGTCATCATCAGCCATGTAATCCTCCTATGCATGCTGCATGGGGTGCTCAAGGCCGGCGAGGCCTCCGAGCGGAGCGGGCTGGGCATCATGGCGCTGGCCGTGTTCAACCCGGCCTTGCTGATGGACGGCCCGGTGTGGGGGCAGGTCGATCTGCTGTTCTGCGTGCCCATGGTTGCCGCGCTGGCCTTGCTGATCCGTGGTAATGCCCTGTTCTGGGTGTTCCCGCTGCTGACCGTGGCGGTACTGACCAAGTTCCAGACCATCTGCCTGGGGGCTGCGCTGTTGCCCTTGCTGTGGCACCGGCGTGGCCAGGCGCTCTTGGCCGGCCTGCTGGCTTCAATCCCGCTGGCGGCCATCATCGTGCTGCCATACGTCATGGCGGGTAGCCTGGGCACGCTGCTCGACAAGGCTTACCTGGGGGCGGCCAGCAGTTATCCGGTGGCGTCGTTGAACGCGGCCAACCTGTGGTACCTGATCGACATGAACGATCTGGGTGGCAATCGGTTGTTTTTCGAGCATGCCACCGAAGCCAGCGGTTGGCGCTTGATGTTCGCGCCGCGCTACCTGGGCATCGCGCTGTACGCATTTTGGTCTCTGTGGTTGGTGGTCGACGGTGTGCGAACGCAAGAACCCGCGCGTCACTGGCGCAACGCCATGCTGTGCGTGATCGGCTTCTTCTTCCTGCTGCCGGCCATGCATGAGCGCTACATGCTGCCCGCCGTGGTTGTGGCCCTGGTGGCGGCCGCCCATGACCGTCGATTCACCTGGCATGCCGTGGTGTTGTCCTTGCTGGTGACCGTCAACATGCTCTCGGTCATGCAGCCGAAGGGCGGCAACCTGATGCATGTGCTGGCCTTCCTGATCATGGCGGCGGCACTCGTGATGTGCATGGGCGAAGCCCGTTTTGCGGCCGGTGCGCGCTGGCTGGGACGTGGCCCGGTGTGGGCGTGGATTCTGGGGGCGCTGGCGATCTGGTGCATCGCCTTGTCGGTGCACGCGGCGACGGCGCAGCGGCAGGCCGCTGCCGCCATGGTGCAGGACATGGCGCGTGGGTGGATCGAGGCCACTCAGGTGCCGCGCCGGCAGATCGTGCAGGGCTGGGGCGACCTGCGCATCGACCGCAGCATCGAAGGCAATCCCTTGCGTATCGCCGGCGTGACCTATCCGCGCGGCATGGGCATGCATGCGCGGGCGTCGGTGACGCTGATCGCGCCGCAGCAGGCGCATCGCCTGACGGGTCGCGTCGGCATGGACGACGAAGCAACCGGCGGACGCGCGCGCTTCGACATCCGGGTCGACGGCAAGCGGGTGTGGAGCAGTGCCGAGATGACGCCCGGCATGCCGGCGGAGGCGTTCGACGTGGATGTGGGCGGCGCGCGCCGCGTGCAATTGGTGGTCGATCCGCTGGGGTCGATCGACTACGACCACGCCGACTGGGTCGACATGCGTTTCACCTTCCCCACGCCGCGCTGACGGACGACGGGCCGGCACCTGCCGGCCCGTGATGGCTTACGCGAACGGGCCGACGACGTGTTCGTCGCGGCGGTGTGCGAAAGCCGTGCCGCGCACCACGTCGACATGAAAGCGCGGGCGCGCCTTGGTCTCGGTGTATATCTTGGCGACGTATTCACCGATGACCCCCAGGCTCAGGAGCTGCACGCCGCCGAGGAAGTAAGTCGGGATGACGGTCGAGGCCCAGCCGGGCAGCGCCTCGTCGGTGAACAGGCGCACCACCAGAGCCCATAGCGCCAGGCCGATGCTGACCAGCGACACCACGAAGCCGAGCGTGGTGATCAGGCGCAGCGGGTAGGTGGAGAACGACGTGATGCCCTGCCATGCGAAGGACAGCATTTTCTTGAGCGGGTATTTCGATTCCCCCGCGAAGCGCTCGGCGCGGTCGTATTCGACGATCGAACTCTTGTAGCCCAGCAGCGGCACCAGGCCGCGCAGGAACAGATTCACCTCACGGTATTCGCGCAGCGATTCGAGCGCGCGGCGGCTCATCAGGCGGTAGTCGGCATGGTTGAACACGATGTCGACTTTCATGGAGGCCATCAGCTTGTAATAGCCCTCGGCGGTAAAGCGCTTGAAGAACGTGTCAGTGTCGCGGCGCTTGCGCACGCCCAGCACGATGTCATCGCCGCGGGTGAATGCTTCGATCATCTGCGGGATCACATCGAGGTCGTCCTGCAGGTCGGCGTCCACGCTGATGAGGGCATCGCCCGGCGCCGTCATCAACCCCGCCAGCAAGGCGTTCTGGTGGCCGCGGTTGCGCGACAGCTTGATGCCGCAGATCGACGCATGCTCGCGGGCGAGGCCGTCGATCATCGCCCAGGTGCGGTCACGGCTGCCGTCATCGACGAAAAACACGGCGCTATCGGCCGAGCAGATGCCGCGCGCGCGCATGTCGTCGAGCAGGCGCAACAGCCTCGCACTGGTTTCCGGCAGCACGCTTTCCTCGTTGTAGCAGGGAATCACCAGCCCGACGCGCGGGGGCTGACTCAGCGCTGCTGCGGTCGAAAGGTCCAGAGGGCGTTGATCATGTAGTTCCATACGAATACCACACCGGTTGCGAATATTTGAGCGGGCATCAGCGGCGTGCTCCAGGCGAGCAGCGCGTGCAGGACGAGGGTGTTGATCAGGCAGCCGGCCGCCGCGGTGGCGGCAAAGCGTGGCAGCCCGTGAGCATGGCTGTTGCGGGTGGCGAAGGTGAAACGCGCCGTGGCGAGGTAGTTCACGATGGCCGACAGGGCGAATGCCAGCGCCGAAGCCGGCACGGGATCGAGCCAGCCGAGCTTGAGGAAGACAAAGATCAGGACGTACTGCAGGGCCGTGGCCGCCCCGCCGACGAGCAGGAAGCGCAACGCGGTGCCGATGCGTACGTTATGCATGGATGCCAGCGCGGATGAAGACGGAGGGCTGCATGTAAGCGTGTCGGTCGGCGGCTGCAGGCGTCGTTCGAATCGGGCATCGCGAAGCGCACCATGCGCTTGCCTGCGTGCCGGTATCAAGGTACCGCGCACAATACCGCAGCGGACTCTGAAAAGCGTGACATGCATCCCTCTCGGGATGAAAAAAAAGCCGCCGCGACAGATGTCGCAGCGGCTTCTTTCGTGACACCGGCGATGCCGGCGGAAAATCAACGCCCCGGCGCGGTTGCCAGTTCGCCCGGCACCGAGCGCGAGGTGGTCTCGCGCGCCGTCACCGGCACAAAGGCCAGCAGGAAACCCAGCACCGACAAGGCGCCCACGTAGTGGGCCGGGGCCAGCGCGTCCGTCTGCAGCCAGGCCGTCAGCACCATCGGCGTGAGGCCGCCGAAAATGGCGTACGAAACGTTGTACGAGAACGACAGGCCCGAGAAGCGTACCGCCGCCGGGAACGCCCGCACGGCCACGTACGGCACGGTGGCGATGGCGCCAACGAAGAAGCCCGCCACGCCGTAACGCAGGAACAGGCCGCCTTCGGTGGCGGCCGGCAGGCCATGGTAGAAGAAGTAGCTTGCCGCCAGCAGACCAACGTAACCGACCAGCATGGTGGAGCGCACCCCGAAGCGGTCGCAGGACCAGCCGAAGAAGATGCAGCCGGCGGTCAGCGTGAGCGTGGCCAGCGCATTGGCCTGCGAAGCCAGCACGGGCGCGACGCCGTGGATCTTCTGCAGGTAGCCCGGCGTCATCAGGATCACCACCACGATGGCGGCGGACAGCACCCAGGTCAGCAGCATCGATACCACGGTGCCCGTCAGGTGCTCCTTGACCGCCTCAAGCGGGAAGCCCTTGGCGAGCGCCTTGCGTGCCTGCATCTCTTTGAAGATCGGCGTTTCTTCCAGGAAACGGCGCAGATACACGGCGACGAAGCCGAACACGCCGCCGACGATGAACGGGATGCGCCAGGCGAAAGCGGCCACTTCTTCGGCCGAGTACACCTTGTTGATGAGCACCGACATCAGCGAGCCCAGCAGGATGCCGCCGGTCAGGCCCGAGGTCAGCGTGCCGGTGGCGATGCCGATGCGGCTGGTGGGCACGTGCTCGGCGACGAACACCCAGGCACCCGGGACTTCACCGCCGATGGCGGCGCCTTGCAGGATGCGGAACACCAGCAGCAGGACCGGGGCGGCGATGCCGATCGTTTCGTAGGTCGGCAGCAGGCCGATCAGGAGCGTGGGCACGGCCATCAGGAAGATGGACAGCGTAAACATGCGCTTGCGGCCGAACAGGTCGCCGAAGTGCGCAATGATGATGCCGCCCAGCGGGCGGGCGAGATAACCGGCGGCGAAAATGCCGTAGGTCTGCATCTGGCGCAGCCAGTCCGGCATGTCGGCCGGGAAGAACAGTTTGCCGACGACCGCTGCGAAAAAGACGTAAATGACGAAGTCGTAGAACTCCAGCGCGCCGCCGAGGGCGGACAGGGAGAGCGTCTTGTAGTCGCTGCGGTTCAACGGCCGGTGCAAGGCGGCCTCAGTAAATTCGGCTTGGCTCATGATAATCAGCAATCAATGGAAAAAGGAGCGGCGATGACGTCGGCAGGTATGTGCTGCCGTTAGCGGCCGTTCAGGTACACCCGGGGGGTGGTGGGTGAGGAGGCGCAAGGGGCAGGGTAATGCCCGCGCGGGAAGAACAGGTCGTTTTGCTCAGCCGAGGTGCATTGTAAATCGTTCTTGCACCTTTTTGCCCTGTGGGAAACCACAGGCGAGCCATAGTTACAGATTATTGCAGCGCATAATCCGGCTTTTCAGGTGAAAGATTCTGTTTTTGCGCACTGTGATGTGATGCTCCCTGTCGGCGACGGTGTGCACCACAACGGGGCGCGGCCGCGTGGCGATCGGTACGGGGCACAAATAAAAAAGGGACGCCGGATGGCGTCCCTTGATCGACCGCGGTGCCTGATCAGGATTCTGATTTGGTGGCAGTCTTGCGCGCGCGCGGTGTCGCCGCCTTCTTGGCGGCCGGGGCTTTGGGTTCGCGCTTCTCGAATTCAAAGCCGACCTTGCCGTCTTCACCTCGCACCAGGAAGGCCGAGAACTTGCGGCGGGTGCGCGCTGAGACGAAGCCCTTGAGCAGGTCGGTGCGCCCCGTGGTGAGCAGCTTGTGCATCTCGTCGCGCTCGATCGGTTGCTGCAGGATCACCTTGCCGGAGCGGAAATCGCAGCTCTTGTCCGGGCCGACCGATTTCTCGCAGACATAGGCCATGCCGTGCTCGAAGACCTTGGACGCGCACTTGGGGCAGGGGCCGAGGCTTTCCTGGTCGGAAAAATCGGGTGCTTCGCCGCCTTCTTCATCGCGCGGCTGCCCGAAATCGAATTCCGGCAGCTTGTCGTCATTGAGCTTGATCTCGGCGTTGAAGGCCCGCCCCATCTTGTTGCGGAAGCCTAGCAACGGCCCGACCCGGCCGGTTGACAGCAGTTCTTCGATTTCAGGGATTTCAAATTGGCGCCCAGCCACGATCTTCCATAGCGCGTAATCGCAGGACTGGCACTGGAACTTCTTGTAGTTTTCCTTGATGACGCCGCCGCACTTCGGGCAGGGCGTCTGCAGGGTGACGAATTCGCCCGGCACGGTGTCGGATTCGAACTTCTTGGCACGCTCGACGATCTCGCGGGTCATGGATTCGATGTGTTCCATGAACTCGGCGCGCGAGAGCTGCCCTTTTTCCATTTGCGAGAGTTTGTACTCCCACTCGCCAGTCAGTTCGGGCGAGGAGAGTTCTTCGATCCCCAGCCCCTTGAGCAGGGTGATGAGCGAGAACGCCTTGGCGGTCGGGATCAGTTCGCGCCCCTCGCGCAGCATGTAGGTTTCGGCGATCAGGTTTTCGATGATCTGCGCGCGCGTGGCAGGGGTGCCGAGACCGCGCCCGGCCATGGCGGCGCGCAGTTCTTCGTCGTCCACCAGCTTGCCGGCGCCTTCCATGGCCGACAGCAGCGTCGCTTCGTTGAAGCGTGCCGGCGGCTTGGTCTGGTTGGCCTTGACCAGGAGTTCCTCGGTGCGCACCGTCTCGCCCGGCTTGACGGCCACCAGTGAGCCGGTGGCGCCTTCGTCGCCATCAATGGCGGCTTCTTTGCCGTAGACGGCCAGCCAGCCGGAATTGACCAGCACCTTGCCTTCGGTCTTGAACGCTTCGCCTTCGACGCGCGTGACGCGTGTCGTCACCAGGTATTCGGCGGCCGGATAGAAAACAGCGATGAAGCGGCGGGTGACCAGGTCGTAGATCTTGGCTTCGGCTTCGGACAGGGTCTTGGGCGCCGTGCCGGTCGGCACGATGGCAAAGTGGTCCGAAATCTTGGCGTTGTTGAAGATGCGTTTGTTGGGCTTGACCCAGCCGTTCTTGATGACGTCGGTGGCCAGCTTGGTGTATTCCTGCGGCAGCGAGCCCAGGATCGTCGCCACCTGGCCGACGTAGTCTTCGGGCAGGGCGCGTGCGTCGGTACGCGGATAGGTCAGTACCTTGTGCTTTTCATACAGCGCCTGCGCCAGTTGCAGCGTGGTGCGGGCCGAAAAGCCGAAGCGGCCGTTGGCTTCGCGCTGCAGGCTGGTCAGGTCGAACAGCAGCGGCGACAACTGGCTGGAGGGTTTGGATTCTTCCTCCACCTTGCCGGGCTTGCCTTCGCACTTGGCGCGGATGGCCTCGGCGCGTTCGCGCTGCCACAGGCGGTTGGCGTTGGCGTGTTCGTCGTTGTCGGGCTTCTTGAAATTCTCGTCGAACCAGCGACCGACGTATTCGCCGGCTGCGGCGCCGAAATGGCCTTCGACTTCCCAGTAATCGCGCGAGACGAACTTGCGGATGCGTTCTTCGCGCTCCACCACCAGCGCCAGGGTCGGCGTCTGCACGCGGCCCACGGTGGTCAGGTGGAATCCACCGGTCTTCGAGTTGAAGGCGGTCATGGCGCGCGTGCCGTTGATGCCGATCAGCCAGTCGCTTTCGGCGCGGCAGACGGCGGCCTCACGCAGCCCGGACATCTCGGACGAGGTGCGCAGGCGCTGGAAGCCATCGCGAATGGCCTGGGCCGTCATCGATTGCAGCCACAGGCGTTGCACCGGCTTGGACGTGCCCGAGTGCTCGGCGATGTAATTGAAGATCAGTTCGCCCTCGCGCCCGGCGTCACAGGCGTTGATGAGGCCGGTGACCTCTTTGCGTTTGATGAGGCGCTCGAGCAGCTTGAGCCGATCGGCCGACTTCTCGATGGGGTTGAGCTTGAAGTGCGGCGGAATCACCGGCAGGTGGGCAAAGCTCCATTTGCCTCGCTTGACCTCGAACTCGTCCGGCACGGCCAGCTCAAGCAGGTGGCCGACGGCCGATGAAAGGACGAAGTCGTCGCTTTCGAAGTAGTCGCCTTGCCGCGTGAAGCCGCCCAGGGAGCGGGCAATATCCTGCGCGACGGAGGGTTTTTCGGCGATGATCAGCTGTTTGCTCATGCTCGGGAGTTCTTAAAAACGAGGGCGCAATGGCGCCCGGGCACCCCGACAGCGGGGTGCAATGAGTGCGGCATAATAGAAGCGTGCTGCGCAAATGCGCAACAATAGGCATCAAACGGCGTGACTGTGGCGCCCTTCGGTACGGCCGGGCCGGCGATCGGGCGCCGTCCGATCAGTGCACCGTGACCGCTTCGGTCCATTCCGAAGCGTCTTCGCCATCTTCGACTTCTTCAGTGAGCAGCTCGTCCAGCACCAGCATGTCGAGGCTGGCCTGCTGTTGCCACAGCACCATCAGCACGATGATCTTGAACTTGGACAGCGAAACTTCGCCGTCCGGCAGGGCCATGGCGCGTTCGATGATGACTTCGCGCTGGCTGGCATCCAGTACGCCGGAGGCTTCCAGGAAAGTAAGAAAGCCGCGGCAGGAAGCATCCAGGCAGGCTTGTTCTTCGTCGTTGAAGACGCGAAAGGCGTGCGCGTCGGTGTGGATGACGGGAGGAGGGTTGTCGGCTATTTCCCGCAGACCTTCCAGCCATTCGATGGCATCCGAGATTTCGCCTTCTTCGAAGCCGGCCGCGGAGAGCTTGCGGGCAAGCTGTTCGGGTTCGGCGGGGCAAGCATCGGCGTAGCCATACGTTTCAAACAGATACACCAGAATGTCGATCATGCGCGTCGGCCCCTTTTAGATGGCCAGCACGTCGGCCACCCAGAATCGATTCAATTGCCTGCAACAGATAAGACCGTTTTGAACAGATTCAATTGAGACGTTGAAACCTGTTGCCCGGCAACCGCGTGAGGCGTCCGTCGAGCTCCAGTGCCATCAGAATGGCGAAGAGCGCATCGGGCGTCAAGCTCGTACGTGCCAGCAGGGTCTCGGCGTCTGCCGGATCGTGCCCAAGGGCTTGCAAGATTCGTTCCTCTTCCGGTGCGGGCTGGGCCGGCACCGCGTTGACCGTCGTGGGCAGGGGCACCGGCGCAGCCAGTTGCGCGCGCCAGGCCAGCTCATCGAGCACGTCGGCCGCGCTCTCGACCAGCTTGGCCCCCTGTTTGATGAGCTGATGGCAGCCGCGCGCCAGCGGCGAATGGATCGAACCGGGGATGGCCAGCACTTCGCGGCCCTGTTCGGCGGCCTGCCGGGCGGTGATCAGCGACCCGCTGCCAACGGCAGCCTCGACCACCAGCACGCCGCGCGACAGACCCGAGATGATGCGGTTGCGGCGGGGAAAGTTGTGTCCCAGGGGCGGCATGCCGAGCGGGAATTCGCTCACCAGCGTGCCTTGCTCGGCGATCTGGCGAGCCAGGGCGGCATTGCGTGCCGGGTAGATGCGGTCGATGCCGGTGCCGATTACCGCTACGGTGCCGCCGGCGCCTGCCAGGGCGCCGCGATGGGCGGCCGCATCGATACCCAGCGCCAGCCCGCTGATGACCGTCAGGCCGGCCTGCGCGAAGGCTTTGGCGAAGTTCTCGGCATTGGCCACGCCCTGCGGTGTCGCGCTGCGGGCACCGACCATGGCGATAGCAGGCCGGTTGAGCAGATCGAGACGGCCTTTCACGTACAGCAGCGTCGGTGGGTCGGGCGTTTCGAGCAGTGCCGGCGGGTAGGCCGGGTCACCCAGCGTGATGATCTGGTTGCCGGGCTCAGTGGCCCAGGCCAGCGTGGCATCGACCTGTGCACCACTGTCGTGGGTCAGCAGATCATTGGCCAGTTGTGAGCCGACGAGTTGTTCCAGCGCCGCGCGGCCGGCGGACAGGATCTGTCCGGGCAGACCGAAACGGGCCAGCAACAGACGCTGACGCTCGGGCCCCAGGTCGGGCACGAGCGTCAGGCGGAGCCAATCGGCGAGATCGGAAGGTGGTGGGCTGGTCGGTAAGGTCACGCCTTTTACGGCGCCCTCACCGAATCGGCGACCCGCACGGGTTCGCTGCTATCCAGAACGAGGGCGTACGACAGGTTGTTGAACACGCGGAAGACGAATACTAGCCCGTAGCGTTGTTCCGGCAGTTCATATTTCTCAGCTCGGCCGTCACCGCGATAGGTGATTTCGCCGCGGTTGCGAAACAGCGCAAAGACATGACCCGGTTCGATGCCCTGGGCCTTGCCCAGCGACAGGGTGATGACGCCGTAGCGGCCGGTTTCTTCCAGGCCATCGTAGATAGTGACGACACGCCCGCTGGCGTCGGCTGCCGGGGCATGCGGCACGATCGACAGGATCTCGGCCTTGCCGGCCGGTACCAGGCGGTCGTCGGCATTGATTTCGTGCTTGCTCGACACCACCTGCAAACTCGTGGCGGTGTTGCCGGCGCCTTGCGAGCTGACGCGGGCGCTGCCCACCAACTGGGCTTCGTAGCCGAGCAGGGCGTTCGAAACCGGGTCCTTGATGGGGCGGGCGCGACGGTAGATGTTCCATAGATCAATACCCGGCGGCACGTTCTTGGCGAAAATCGTGTCGCCCGAGCCGGCGATGACGCGCCCTTCCTGGATACCGATGACCGTGGGCACGTCGCGTGCGTCGTTGTCTTCGACCAGCGGTTCGATGAGGTAGGCCTGGATGGCCTGCATCGGGATGCTGGCCAGCGGCGTATCCATCGGGGTGGCGTAGATCTGCGGTTCGAGCTTGAGCGTGCCGCCCGCGCGTTCGCTGCCGCGGATCGACAGGGTGGGGCCGTTGCGATCCAGCACAATGACCTGTCCCGGGTAGATCCAGTGCGGATTGCGGATCTGATCGCGGTTCATGCGCCAGACTTCGGGCCAGCGCCAGGGTTGCTTGAGGAACTTACCGGAGATGCCCCACAGGGTGTCGCCCTTGACGACGGTGTAGCTGTCGGGCGCGTTGTCGGCGATCTCGATCTGGCCGGCCCGCTGCGTGGCAGCGGGGGCGGGTTCAGCCGCCAGGCACGGGATGGCCGCATTGGCAAGGAGCGCCATCAGCAGCACGGATATAATTCGATTCATCAACGAATGCCCCGAAAGAGTGAGCGCCCCAGCGCCCGGATGCCGCCCACGGCCATTTGTTGTGTTGTGTGGCGGGCAGAAACCTCGGCCGCCATCGCTGTCCAAGTATTTAAGCCGCCCCAACGGCCGGTATGCTGCGGACATTGAGGTTTTGCGTTAGATTCTGCCCGTAAGTCTTTTTTAGCAGCAAGGTTTTTTGGACAGTCGGACGAATGGCACTCCTGCCCATCCTGCATTACCCTGACGAACGCCTTCACACGCGCGCCGCGCCGGTCAAGGCTGTAGACGCACGCATCCGCAAACTGGTCGCCGATATGGCCGAGACCATGTACGCCGCCCCCGGCATCGGTTTGGCCGCCACGCAGGTGGACGTACACGAGCGCGTCATCGTCATCGATATCAGCGAAGACAAGAGCGGCCTGATGGCCTTCATCAACCCCGAGATCCTGGAACGCCGGGGCGAGCAGGAATGCGAAGAAGGCTGCCTGTCGGTGCCGGGCATCTACGACAAGGTGCGCCGGGCCGAGTGGGTGAGAGTGCGCGCGCTCAACGAAAAAGGCGAATCCTTCGAGCTCGAGACCGACGGCCTGCTGGCCGTGTGCGTCCAGCACGAAATTGACCACCTCGACGGCAAGGTCTTTGTCGAATACCTATCGCAGCTCAAGCAGGGCCGCATCAAGACCAAGCTCGCCAAGCGCGCTCGCATCACCGCCTGACGCCAGGCGCGCCGCTAGGCCCTACGGCTGGCACAATGCGCCCTTTCGGTTTCTTGCTGCCGCGCCCGCCCGGAGCGCGGTCTCTTTCCCATGAAAATAGCTTTCGCCGGTACGCCGGAGTTCGCCGCCGAGGCCCTGCGCGCCATCCTCGCCGCCGGCTTTGACGTCTCGCTCGTCCTGACCCAGCCCGATCGCCCCGCCGGTCGCGGCATGAACCTTCAGGCCAGCCCCGTCAAACGGCTGGCCCTGGAACACGGCATCGAAGTCGATCAGCCGGAGCGCCTGCGCACACCCGAACAACGCGCCCGCCTGGCGGCGTGCCAGCCCGACGTGCTGGTGGTCGCCGCCTACGGACTGATTCTGCCGCAGGCCGTCCTCGATCTGCCGCGCCACGGCTGCCTGAACATCCATGCTTCATTGCTGCCGCGCTGGCGCGGGGCGGCGCCGATCCACCGCGCCATCGAGGCCGGTGATGCGCAGACCGGCATCACCATCATGCAGATGGATGCCGGACTGGACACCGGCGCCATGCTGCTGCGACGGGCGGTGCCGATCACCGAGGCCGATACGACGGCGCGCCTGCACGACACCCTGGCGGCCATCGGCGGGGAACTGATCGTTGACGCATTGCGCAACCTGCCCGCGCTGACGCCGACGCCGCAACCGGCAGAAGGCGTCACCTACGCCAACAAGATCGCCAAGAGCGAGAGCGCGCTGGATTTCACCCAGCCCGCCGCGGCGTTGGCGCGCAAACTGCGCGCGTTCGATCCGTTCCCCGGCGGCGCCGGCACGGTGCGCGGCACCACGCTCAAATTGTGGCGGGCCGATGTGGTGGCTGGGGGTGGTGAGCCCGGCCAGGTGCTGGCGGCCGATGCGCAGGGCGTGGTGGTGGCGTGTGGCAGTGGCGCCCTGCGCCTGCTCGAACTGCAGAAACCCGGCGGCAAGCGTCTGCCGGCGGCGGATTTTCTGCGTGGTTTTCCGCTTGCGCCGGGCGAGCGTTTCGAACCGCCCGCCGGCTGACGGCACGCGGGCGAGGCCTATTTGCCGCCCAGCAGCGAGCGCAGATTGGCGATCTTGGCGCGCGCGTCCTCGGCCGACGTCGGGGGCGCATCCTTGCCGGCGCGCTTGAGGCCGTCGCCCAATTCTTCGATGAAGCGCGACGGTTCCACCGTGCGGACTTCGCCGGCCGCCTTGCGCCGTTCGCAGTGCATGACGTAGAGCGTGCGCTGGGCGCGCGTGACACCTACATACATTAGGCGGCGCTCTTCTTCGATGGTGTCGGCGTCGATGCTGCTCTGGTGGGGCAGCAGGCCTTCTTCGACGCCAATCAGAAAGACGTGCGGGAATTCCAGCCCCTTGGATGCATGCAGGGTGGCGAGCTGGACCGCGTCGGCGTCTTCTTCGTTGCCTTTTTCCAGCATCGAGATCAGCGCCACCATCTGCGTCAGCTCAAGCAGATTCTTGCCGTCTTCCTCACCTTTCTTCGATAGCCAGTTCACCAGATCGCGCACATTCGACCATTTGGTTTCAGCCTCGCGCACTTCACAGGTTTCCATCAGGTGTGCTTCGTAGCCGATGGTGCGCAGCAGGTCTTCCAGGATGCGTCCGGCCGGTTCGCGGGTGGCGCGATATTCCAACGTATTGATGAAGTTGCCGAAATTGCGCACCGTCTCGAGCTGGCGCGCGGGCACGTGTTCGGTGACGCCTTCTTCGAAGGACGCCGCGAACAGGCCGATGTGGCGCAGGCCCGCGTAGCGGCCGAGCGCTTCGAGCGTGGCGGCGCCGACGCCGCGCTTGGGCGTCGTGATCGAGCGGATGAAGGCCAGATCATCGTCGCCATTGAGGAGCAGGCGCAGGTAGCACAACACGTCCTTGATCTCGGCGCGCTCGAAGAAGCTCTGCCCGCCGCTCATCACATAGGGGATCTTGTGATTGCGCAACTGCTGTTCGATCAGCCGTGACTGATGGTTGCCGCGATACAGGATGGCGTAGTCGCTGAACTTGGCGCGATGCTCGAAGCGGTGCGTGGAGATGCGCATCGCCACTTGCTCGGCCTCCTGCTCCGGATCGCGCGCGGCGATGATGTGGATCGGTTCGCCATGGCCGTGTTCCGACCACAGTGTTTTGTCGAACAGCTTTTCGTTGTTGGCGATCAGCGTGTTGGCGGCGTTCAGGATGCGGTTGGTGGAGCGGTAGTTCTGCTCCAGCTTGATGACCTTCAGCTTGGGGAAGTCACGCGGCAGTTGCCGCAGGTTCTCTACGTCCGCGCCGCGCCAGCCATAGATCGCCTGGTCGTCGTCACCCACCGCCGTGAACGCCCCGCGCACGCCGGTGAGCAGCTTGAGCAGCTTGTACTGCGCCGCGTTGGTGTCCTGATATTCGTCGATGAGCAGGTAGCGCAGCTTGTTCTGCCAGCGTTCGAGCGCTTCCGGGTGCTGTTCGAACAGGCGTACCGGCAGTGCGATGAGGTCATCGAAGTCCACCGCCTGATAGGCGCGCAGGGTCTGTTCGTAAGCGGGATAGAGCTTGGCCGCAACCGCCTTGAGGTCATCGTCGACCAGCTTGACGGCTTCTTCCGGCGTGATCAGCGCGTTCTTCCAGCTCGAGATGGTCCACTGGATGCCGCGCGTGGTGGCCTTGTCGGTGCTGCCGGCGATTTCGGAGATGATCTGCAGGATGTCCGAACTGTCGAGGATCGAGAACTGCGGCTTCAATCCTGCCAGCCGCGCCTCCTGCCGCACGATGCGCACCCCCAGCGCATGGAACGTGCACACCGTCAGCCCCTTGGCCTGCCCGTTGGGCAGCAGCTTCACCACGCGTTCTTCCATCTCGCGCGCAGCCTTGTTGGTGAAGGTGATGGCCGCGATGTTGCGCGCCTCCATGCCACATTCGATGACCATGTAGGCGATCTTCTGCGTGATCACGCGGGTCTTGCCGCTGCCCGCGCCGGCCAGCACCAGGCAGGGGCCGTCGAGGTATTTGGTGGCTTCGCGTTGTTGGGGATTGAGGCGATCGAGCACGGTCGGGGGCACTGCTGTGGGGGTAGGCGATTTTACAGGGTGGCGTCGCCGGGCTGAAAACGCTTTGCGACTGCGTCAGAGAATTCCAATATGTGGGACATTGAGATCACATATTGACACATTGCCGCAAACGCTCTTAGAGTGCCTTCATCGCAGATCAGTCCCGTACTGCCGTGACCGACGCCACCTCTGAAACCGATAGCCCTGCCGCCGAAAAAGCCTCCGGCACGCAAACATTGCTGCGCGGGCTCGCCCTGCTCGAGTGCGTGGCCGCCGGCGTCTCCGACGTCAAAGGTCTGAGCGCCCGCATGGGCACGCCGCGCAGCACCACCCACCGCATGCTGGCCAACCTCATCAAGGCGGGCTATCTGCGTCAGCCTTCCGCCGGCCGTTACCTGCTCGGCCCCAAGCTCATCGAACTGGGCATCAAGGCCATGGAGCAGCGTCCGCTCGCCAGCGTGGCGCGTCCCTTCCTCGAATCCCTGGCCAGCCTCACCGGTGACACCGTCCATCTGGGGGTCCGCGAACGGGGCGAAGTCTTCTACCTGGAAAAGATCCCCGGCACTCGCGGCCTGGAAATGCGTTCGCGCGTGGGCTATCGCATGCCGCTGGCGTCCACTGGCATCGGGCGCGCCCTCATGCTCGGCGCGGCGCCGACCGAATGGCAGGGGCTGTACGACGAAGCCATCGCCGCCAAGCTGCGCGTCGGCGATACCTCGCTGTTGCCGCCGTGGCCCGAATACCAACAGACCATGGCGCGCTACTGCGAACAGGGTTGGGTCATGGATCTGGAAGAAAACGAACTGGGCGTGCGCTGTGTGGCGGCGCCCTTGCGCGACGGCCGCGGCACGGTGGTCGGCGCCATCAGCGTCGCCAGCGCCGTCCCCTACATGCCACTCGAACGCATGCATGTGCTGGGGCCGGATGTCTGCCGTGTGGCGCGCGAAATTTCCGCAGCCTTGATCGATTGAAACCATGGACCATTCCACTCACCCGCCCGCGCTGATCGCCCTCGATTGGGGGACGTCGAGCCTGCGCGCGTACCTGATGGACAGCGCGGGCTGCATCATCGACACGCGCCGCGCCGGCCACGGCATCCAGCATCTGCCACCGGCGCCCACGCGGGGCGAAGCCTTCGCCGCCGCCTTTGCATCCATCATCGAACCGTGGCGCCAGCGCGCCCCGCGCGTACCCAAGGTGGCCTGCGGCATGGTCGGCAGCGCCCAGGGCTGGCGCGAGGCGCCTTATGCCTCGTGCCCGGCCGATCTGTCGGCGATTGCGCGTCGTGCCGTGCAGATCGAATGTGGCGAGGGCGAAGTACTGCACATCGTGCCCGGCGTCATGTGCGATGCGGCGGGCACACCACCCGATGTCATGCGCGGTGAAGAAACGCAGATCTTCGGGGCGCTCGCCATGGTGCCCGAACTGGCCAAGGGCGCCTGTCTGCTGATGCCCGGCACCCACAGCAAGTGGGTGGGCATGGCCCAGGGGTATCTGGCGGCCTTTTCAACCTACATGACGGGCGAGTTGTATGCGGTGCTGAGCGCCCATTCCACCCTCGGGCTGATGATGGAAGAAGGCCCCGCCGATATCGATGGCGGCGCTTTCGAACAGGGCGTGCAGGCCGCGCGCCAAGCCCTGCCCGGCGATCTGCCGCACCAGCTTTTTGCCGTGCGCACACTGGGTCTGACGGCCCGGCTGCAGCGTGGCGAACTGGGCAACTATCTGTCCGGCCTGCTCATCGGCCACGAGATCACCTCCGGGCTGCAGCGCAACGCTTCGTTGCTGGCCAGCGGTGCGCCGCTCGTGCTGGTCGGCGAGCCGGCGCTATGCCAGCGTTATACGCGCGCGTTGCAATGGCTGGGCGGCCCCGCGCCGCTGAGCCTCGATCATGCCGCGCCGCGCGGACTGTGGGCCGTCGCCCAGGCGGCGGGTTTGTTGTCGGAAGAGGTCGGTCATGAACAATGATTTGTTGCAGCAACGCTTTGCCGCCGCCATGGATACGCTACCGCTGGTGGCGATTCTGCGCGGGCTCGCGCCCGACGAGTCCGTGGCGGTCACCGAGGCGATCTACCGCGCCGGTTTCCGCCTGATCGAAGTGCCGCTCAATTCGCCGCAGCCCTTCGACAGCATCGCGCGCATCCGCCGCGCCCTGCCCGATGACGCCATCGTCGGCGCTGGTACGGTGCTGCGCGCTGTCGATGTGGGCCGCGTGCAGGATGCCGGTGGCCAGATCATCGTCATGCCGCATGCCAATCTGACTGTCATCCGTACCGCCAAGGAGGCCGGCCTGCTGTGCCTGCCCGGCGTGGCCACACCGACCGAGGCGTTCGACGCGCTCGAAGCGGGGGCGGATGCGCTCAAGCTGTTTCCCGCCGAGTTGGTCGGCCCGGCCGTGATCAAGGCGATGCGCGCGGTGTTGCCGCGTACCACACCGCTGCTGCCGGTGGGCGGCATCACGCCGGACAACATGGGTCCTTACCTGGCCGCCGGTGTCCGTGGTTTCGGACTCGGCTCGGCCTTGTATGCCCCCGGGATGGGGGCCGAAGAAGTCGCACGCCGCGCTGCCGCGTTCGTCGATGCCTGGCACGCGCACAGGGAGGCGGGCATGTTGTAGAGGTACCCGGGCCAGGCGCGGCGTAGACAAGTCAAAGACACCCGCTGCGCATGGCCCCTGCTGTGATCTCGATTCCACCAAAGGAGGAAAACCATGAAGCACATGCGTCTGTATATGAGCCTGGCGGCAGTCTGCGCCTCCGCTCTGACCTTTTCGTCGGCATCCATTGCGGCGGACTATCCCACCAAGCAGGTCGAGCTGATCGTGTCGTACGCCGCCGGTGGCGGCACCGACCTGGTGGCGCGCGCCTATGCCGAAGCCGTTAACAAGCACCTGCCCAAATCGGTGGGCGTGGTGAACAAGCCGGGCGGCAGTGGCGCCCTGGGTCTGACCGAAGTGGCGCGTGCCCGCCCCGACGGCTACAAGATCGCCATGGGGGTGGTGGAAATGACCACCCTGCCGTCGCTCGGCATGGGGCGTTTCGCGGTGGATGACTTCGCCCCCGTCGCACGTCTGAACGCCGAGCCGGCAGCCATCACGGTGCAGGCCGAAGCGCCGTGGAAGACCTACGAGGAATTCATGGCCTATGCCAAGGCCAACCCGGGCAAGGTCCGCATCGGCAATTCCGGCACCGGCGCCATCTGGCACCTTGCCGCCGCCGCGCTGGAGCAGAAGACCGGCGCCAAGTTCAACCACGTACCCTTCGATGGTGCGGCACCTGCCGTGGCCGCGCTGCTCGGCGGGCACATCGAGGCCGTATCGGTCAGCCCGGCGGAAGTCGTTTCACAGGTGCAGGCCGGCAAGCTCAAGTCGCTGGTGGTGATGGGCGATGCGCGCGCCAAAGGCTTCGAGCAAGTGCCCACGCTGAAGGAAAAGGGCGTCGATCTTTCGATCGGCACCTGGCGTGGCATCGTGGCGCCGAAGAAGACGCCGAAGGAAGCGCTCGACGTGCTCAAGGCGGCGACCAAGAAGGCCACGGATGATCCGGTCTTCCGCGAAGCGCTGGCCAAGATGAACCTGACCTTCGCCTATCTGGACGCCGACGCCTTCGGCGCCGCCATGAAGAAAGACGAGGCCTTCTTCAGCGCCCTCATCGGGCAGCTCGGCCTCAAGAAGTAACACGCTCGCGCGGCCGCCGGTACAGGCCGGCGGCCGGCCTTGCAGGAGACATTCCATGGATTCACCCAAGACTCCCGTTGCGGAAGAGGGCGGCGTGCTCGCGCGTATCGGCCGCCGCGCCGACGTGCTGGTGGGCGTGCTGCTGATTCTCGTCGCCATCGCCACCATCGTCGAATCGCGCGGCTTTCCCGTTACCGCCGTGTCCACCGATATTGGCGCAGGGGCATTCCCCTCCGCTTTTGCCTACATTCTGATCGGCCTGTGTCTGCTGCTGATCTTCAACCACTTCCGTCACGGTGCCCTGCCCAACGCCATCGACCCGCCGGGCACCGAAGAAACCGAAGCCCTCGCCGAGCCGAGCGGACCACCCAATTTCGTAGCCCCCGTCGTGGGCGTGGCGCTCACCGTCGCTTACGTATTCATCACTTCATGGGTCGGGTATCTCATCGCCACGCCCGTGTTCATGTTCGTGCTGCTGCGTGCGCTGGGTTTCCGCGCACCGATCGCCAGCGTGCTCATCGCGCTGGGCGTCACCGGTGGCTTGTATTTGATCTTCGACATCGGCATGGCGGTGGCCTTGCCCGTCGGCACGCTGTTCGAATGAGCGGCCACCAGACTTAGGAGTGGTTCATGATTGCACTTGATCTCATCGGACAGGGCGCCGCCAACCTGATGGCGCATCCACAGGCCATCCTGTTCGCTATCATCGGTACGGCCTTCGGCATCGTCGTCGGCGCCTTGCCGGGCCTGACCGCCACCATGGGGGTGGCGATCATGCTGCCTTTCACTTTTGGCATGGAGCCTGTATCGGCGCTGCTGCTGCTCGCCGGCATCCACTTCGGCGGGGTGTACGCCGGCTCCATCACGGCAGTGCTGCTGCGGATTCCCGGTACGCCGGCGGCGGCGGCCACGGCCATCGATGGTTACGCGCTCACGCGCAAGGGCCAGGCGGGCCTGGCGCTCGGCACGGCCACGTTCTCGTCGTACATCGGCGGCACCATCAGTATCCTGGCGCTGATCTTCCTGTCGCCCGTGCTGGCCGGCTGGGCGCTCAAGTTCAGCGCGGCGGAGAGCTTCGCGCTGGCCTGCTTCGGCCTGTCGATCATCGCCAGCGTGGCGGGCGAGTCGCTCATCAAGGGGCTGATCGCTGGCATGGTCGGGTTGCTGGTGTCCACCATCGGTCTTGACCCCATGGGTGGATTCCCGCGCTTCACGGGGGGCATGGACGAACTCATGGACGTGAAGTTCATCCCGGTGATGATCGGCCTGTTCGCGGCGGCCGAAGCGTTCAAGTCGATGGAAAAGAGCGACCTGACGGCGCGCGTCAAAACGACCATCGGCCGCATCATTCCGCCATGGAACGTGTTCCGCGGCCTGATCGCCACCATCCTGCGCTCGTCCGGCCTGGGTGTGATCGTGGGCATCATCCCCGGGGCCGGCGCCGACATCGCCGCCTTCGTTGCCTACAACGAGGCCAAGCGCTTTTCCAAGACGCCGGAGAACTTCGGCAAGGGTGAGCTCAAGGCGGTGGCCGCCTGCGAATCGGGCGCCAACGGCTGCACCGGGGGCGATTTGCTGCCCATGCTGACCCTCGGCATCCCCGGCGACGCCGTGACTGCCGTGATGATGGGGGCGCTCATCCTGCAGGGTCTGCAGCCGGGGCCGCTGCTCTTCAAGGAACACGGCGACATGATCTACACGGTGTTTGCCGGCATGCTGTTCTGCTACGTGATGATGCTGATCCTCGGGCTGGCTTCGCTGCGCATCATCGGCCGCGTCATCCAGATGCCGCAGTCGGTGCTGACCGTCGGCATCCTGGTGTTGAGCGTGGTCGGTACCTATGCCATCGGCAACAGCATGTTCGACGTGGGCGTGATGCTGATCGCCGGCGTCATCGGCTACTTCATGCAGAAGTGGGGCTACCCGGCTTCGCCCGTGGTGCTGGCGCTGATCATGGGGCCGATCGCCGAAAGCAACTATCGTCGCGCACTGTCGATGTCCAATGGCAGCCTGGACTTTCTGTATACGCGTCCGATCACCGTCGTGCTGTTGGCGCTGGCCATCGTGACGCTGGCCGCGCCCATCGTGGGCGGCATCATCAAGCACCGCAAGCGCAGCCGCCTGGCGCATTCCTGATCCTGCGTGCTGTCGTCCCCGCGCGGCGCGTCATGGGCCGCGCGGGGCTGTCACTGTTCCTGCATTCATCTTTCCACTTCGCTACCTTGCCCGCCGCGTAGCGTCGCTGGTTGAAATTAACTAATTCATTAATTAGTATGCGGCCATGGCTACCACCCGGATTTCCAAGCCCCGTCCGCCGGGCCGTCCCGTCGCCGCCGATGGCGCTGCCGCACGCGAGCGCCTGCTCGATGCCACGCTCGTGCTGATCAGCGAAAACGGGGTCGCTGCCACGTCCATCGCGCAGATCGCCCAGCGCGCCAGCGTGACGCCGGCGATGGTCCACTACTATTTCAAGAACCGCGAGCTGCTGCTCGATGCGCTGGTGGATGAGCGTCTGGCGCGGGCCATCGATGCCGTCTGGGGGCCGCTGGGCGACATCGACGATCCGTTCGAGGCCGTCGAAGGTATCGTGCGGCGCATCGCCGCGGTGGCCGAGGACATGCCCCATATCCCCTCGCTGTGGCTGCGCGAAGTCATCAGCGACGGTGGCCAACTGCGCCATCGCGTGCTGCGCCACCTGCCGGCGGACAAGCTCCAGCGGCTCACCGCGCTGGTCGTGCAAGGCCAGGCCAGCGGCCGCGTCAATGCGGCGCTCGATGCGCGCTACATGTTCATGTCGGTGGTTGGCCTGATCATGATGCCGCTCGCCGTGTCGGCCCTGTTCAGCCACATCACCGGGCAGCGCATCGACATCGATTCGCTCGTCGAGCATGCCGTCGCACTGCTGCGCGGCGGCATGCGGACCACGCGCACGCAGCGGAGGACCTGACCATGCAGAGGATCTTCTTGTCCACTTGCCGCCGCCGTGCCACGGCACTGGTGGGGCTGGCCGTGCTGGGGGGCTGCTCGGCGCCCGAGCGCGATGCCTATCAGGGCTACGTGGAAGGCGAGTTCGTGTACCTGGCGTCCTCGCAAGGTGGCCGCCTGGATGCGCTGAGCGTTCAGCGTGGCCAGGACGTCGGCGCGCGCACGGCGCTGTTCGCACTGGAGGCCGCCCGCGAGGCCGCCGCCGTTCAGCAGTCGTCCCAGCAACTGGCCGCCGCCGAGGCGACATTGGCCGACATCCGCACCGGCAAGCGTCCGCAGGAAGTCGACATCACGCGCGCGCAACTGGCTCAGGCGGAGGTCACCGCCGCCAACGCCGCGCGCCAGTTGGTGCGCGACGAGGCCCAGCAGCGCGCTGGCGGCATCTCGCAGGCGCAACTCGATGAGTCGCGCACGCAGGCCACCAACAGCGCCGCTCAGGTGCGCCAGCTGCGCGCCCAACTGGCGGTGGATACGCTGCCCAGCCGCGCAGCGCAGATTCGCGCCCAGGCGGCGCAGGTGGCGGCGGCGCGTGCGTCGCTGACGCAGGCGCAATGGACGCTCGACCAGAAATCGGTCGTCGCACCACAGGCTGGCAAGGTCTACGACACGCTCTATCGGCAGGGGGAATGGGTCGCCGCCGGCAACCCCGTGGTGCGTCTGTTGCCTCCCGGCAATCTCAAGGTGCGCTTCTTCGTGCCCGAGACACGAGTGGGTGCGCTCCGCGACGGCCAAGCGGTGACCATCGCCTGCGATGGCTGCGGCCAAGCGGTGGCGGCGCAGATCAGCTACATCGCCACCGAAGCGGAATTCACGCCGCCCGTCATCTACAGCAACGAGAACCGCGCCAAGCTCGTGTTCATGATCGAAGCACGTCCGGCCGTGGCGGACGCGGCGCGCCTGCGCCCAGGTCAGCCCGTCGAGGTGCGCCTGCGGTGACGGACGACGCCCTTCGCGACGAGCTGGTCATCGACGTGCACGGACTCAACAAGCACTTCGGCGACAAGCATGTGGTCAACGACGTGTCACTGCAGGTGCGGCGGGGGGAAATCTTTGGCTTCCTCGGCCCCAACGGCAGCGGCAAGACCACTTCGATCCGCATGATGTGCGGTCTGCTCACGCCGGATTCTGGCAGCGGCACCTGTCTGGGCCACGATATCCTGCGCGAGAGTGTCGCCATCAAGCGCAAGGTCGGCTACATGACGCAGAAGTTCTCGTACTGGGAAGACCTCACCATCCGCGAGAATCTCGACTTTGTAGCGCGCGTCTATGGCATGGCGCAGCGACGGCAAAAGGTCGACCAGGCCCTGGAGGGGCTCGGCCTGAGTTCGCGCGCCGATCAGCTCACCGGTTCGCTGTCCGGCGGCTGGAAGCAGCGCCTGGCCCTGGCGGCCTGCATGCTGCACGAACCGCGGCTGCTGTTGCTGGATGAGCCGACCGCAGGGGTGGACCCGACGGCGCGGCGCGACTTCTGGGAAGAGTTGCACCGCCTTGCCGCACAGGGCATTTCAGTGCTGGTCAGCACGCACTACATGGACGAAGCCGAGCGCTGCCACAAGCTGGCCTACATCGCTTACGGGCGTTTGCTGGCGCAAGGGCGCGCAGCCGACATCGTGGCGCAGCAGGGGCTGCATACCTGGACCATTCATGGTGACAATCTCGTCGAGCTGGCCGCGCGCCTGCGCGGCGAGCCCGGCGTCGAGCAGACGGTGGCCTTCGGTTCGGCCCTGCATGTGAGCGGCCACGACGCCGAACCTCTGCGCGCTACGGTACAGGGACTGGCCTCGCCGGCACTGCGCGTCGACCCGGCAGAGACCTCGCTGGAGGATGTCTTCATCTACATGATGAGCCAGTCGCAGGACAACTTCGGACGGGCGCCATGATGCGCGGCTTCGATGGATTTTCGCTGACGCGCTGGTGGAGCATCGTGCTCAAGGAGTTTCTCCAACTGCGGCGCGACCGTGTCACCTTTGGCATGATCGTCGGCATCCCGATCATCCAGCTGGCGCTGTTCGGCTTCGCCATCAACACCGATCCGAAGCATCTGCCCACCGCCGTCATCCTGGCGGATCAGAGTGAATTCACCCGCAGTTTCGTCGCCGCGCTGGAGAACAGCGATTACTTTGCGGTAACCACCACGCTGGATAGCGAAGAGGCCGGGCGCATCGCGCTGGCGCGTGGTCAGGTGCAGTTCGTGGTCAGCATCCCGGCCGACTTCACGCGCCGCCTGCTGCGCGGCGAGCGGCCGGCCCTGCTGGTCGAAGCGGATGCCACCGACCCCACCGCCACAGGCATGGCATTGGGGGCGTTGGAGCAGATCGCCCAGCGCGCCAGGGGCCACGATCTGCAAGGCGCGCTGGGCCATCTGCAGGGCACGGCAGCACCCTATGAAGTACGTGTGCACCGCCTGTACAACCCCGAGAACAACTCGCAATACAACACCGTGCCGGGGCTGATGGGCGTGGTGCTGACGATGACCCTGGTGATGATGACCGGGCTGGCCATCACGCGCGAACGCGAACGCGGCACCATGGAAAACCTGCTCGCTACGCCGGTCCGGCCGATCGAGGTCATGACCGGCAAGATCGTGCCGTACATCGCCATCGGCCTCATCCAGGCCAGCATCATCTTGCTGGCGGCGCATTTCGTGTTCGGTGTGCCCTTCATGGGCAGCCTGGTGGCGGTGTATCTGGCGGCGCTGCTGTTCATCGCCGCCAACCTGACCGTTGGCATCACCTTGTCGTCGCTGGCACAGAATCAATTGCAGTCGATGCAGATGGCGGTGTTCTATTTTCTGCCCAGCCTTTTGCTGTCGGGCTTCATGTTTCCGTTTCGCGGCATGCCGATCTGGGCGCAGTACATCGGCAACCTGCTGCCGCTGACGTATTTCAACCGCCTGGTGCGCGGCATCCTGCTCAAGGGCAACGCATGGGTCGATCTGTGGCCCAACGTATGGCCGATCGCCGTGTTCGGCATGGTCATGATGGCCATTGCGGTGCGCTTCTACCGCAAGACGCTGGATTAGCGGCGGCGTGGCGGTATTCCTCGCGCCGGCCGAGCGCGGCCGCTATAAAGGGAACACCCATCCACTGGAGGCGTTATGGCGGACCATGCGGCAAGCGGCGCGACCTGCGACTACGATCTGTTCGTCATCGGCGGTGGCTCGGGCGGTGTGCGGGCGGCGCGCATCGCGGCGGGCCATGGCGCACGGGTCGGCATCGCCGAAGAGGCACAATGGGGCGGCACCTGCGTCAATCGCGGCTGCATTCCCAAGAAGCTGCTGGTCTACGCCAGCCGCTACGGCCAGGCGCAGATCGATGCGCAAGGGTTCGGCTGGAGCCTGGCCGGCGCGTTCGACTGGCAGGCCTTCATGCGCGCCAAGGACATCGAGATCGCGCGCCTCGAAGGCGTGTACCTGAGCAATCTCGAAAAATCCGGCGTGCACGTGCACGCTTGCCGGGCCGTGCTGGAAGACCCCCACACGGTGGTCCTGTCCGACGGCAGCCGCGTGCGTGCGCACCATATCCTCATCGCCACCGGCGCGCATTCGTCCTTCGAGCCGCGCTTCGCCGGGCGCGAATTCGCCATTACCTCGGACGATGCCTTTCGTCTGCCCGGGCTGCCGGGGCGCGTACTGATCGTGGGCGGTGGTTACATCGCCGTCGAGTTCGCCGGGATTTTCGCGGGCCTGGGTGCCGATGTGACGCTGGCCTACCGGGGTGAGCATCTGCTGGCCGGCATGGACGTCGAACTGACGAGCGCCCTGGGCGAGGCTTACGATGCGCGCGGCATTCACCGCCGGCCGGGGACGCGCATCGAACGCGTGACGCGGGACGGCGATGCGTTGACGGCAACCCTGGTCGGCGGTGCATCGGCACGCTACGACGCCGTCATGCTGGCGACCGGCCGCGTGCCGAATGTGGCGGGCCTCGGTCTGGAGCGTGTCGGCGTGGCGCAGGGCAAAGCGGGATCGATCATCGTGGATGGTCAGGCGCGTACCAACGTGCCCTCGATCTTTGCCATCGGCGATGTGACGGGGCGCCTGGATGCCACGCCGATCGCCATCCGCGAAGGCCACTACCTGGCTGACCGCCTGTTTGGCGGCAGCGATGTCAGGCTGGATTACACGCTGGTGCCGCGCGCGGTTTTCGCTACCCCCGAGTTGGGCAGTGTCGGCCTGACCGAAGCGGTGGCACGCGAGCGTCATGGCCGCATCCGTGTGTTCCGCAGCCGCCTGCGCAGCATGCGTACGGCGTTCCTGATGCGCGACGATCGCATGATGATCAAGCTCATCGTCGATGCCGCCACCGATCGCGTGGTCGGTGCCCACGTGCTGGCCGACGGCGCCAGCGAGATCGTCCAGGTCATTGCCACCGCCATGCGGGCCGGCGCCACCAAGGACGATTTCGATCACACCATCGCGTTGCACCCGACGATCGCCGAAGAACTCATGACCTTGCGCGAGTTCTCCGACTGATCGTCGGCGTGTGCCTCAGGCCGCTTCGCCCAGGTAGGCGCGCTTCACTTCCGGATCGTTGAGCAATTGCTCACCGGTACCCGACAGGGTGACGCGCCCGCTTTCCATGACGTAGGCGCGTTGCGCGAAGGACAGCGCCAGGTGGGCGTTCTGTTCGACCAGCAGCACCGTCACGCCGGTGGCCGCCACGCCGCGCACCACTTCGAAGATCTTCTCCACGACCAGCGGCGCCAGGCCCATCGACGGTTCGTCCAGCAGTAGCAGCTTGGGCTGTGAGAGCAGCGCACGGGCGATGGCGACCATCTGCTGCTCGCCGCCGGACAAGGTGCCGGCCACCTGGAAGAGGCGCTCCTTCACGCGCGGCAGCATGACGTAGATGCGTTCGAGCTGCTCTTCGACCGCCTGCGTGTCGCGGCGGATATACGCGCCCATGCGCAGGTTCTCTTCTACCGTCAGGCGCGTGAAAATGCCGCGGCCTTCCGGCACCAGCGCAATGCCTTGGCGGACCCGTTGATGCGCAGGCACGCCGCTGATGCTGCGGCCCTCGTAGAGGATGTCGCCGCTCTGCACCTTGAGCGTGCCGGCGATGGCGTTGAGCGTGGTGGTCTTGCCGGCACCGTTGGCGCCGATCAGGCAGACCAGCTCGCCGCGGGCCAGTTCGATGTTCACGCCCTTGACGGCCTGGATGTGGCCGTAGGCCACTTTCATGTCGGCCAGGCGCAGCATGGTGTCGGTGTCATGCGGCATGATGCGCGCCTCCCAGATAAGCTTCGATGACGGCGGCATTGCGTTGCACGACGGCGGGCACGTCCTCGGCGATCTTGCGGCCGAAGTCCAGCACGGCCACGCGGTCGCACAGGCCCATGACGAGTTTGACGTCATGCTCGATGAGCAGCACGGTGACGCCGTCGTGGCGGATCTTTTCGATCAGCGCGCGCAGTTGCACCGTTTCGGTTGCGTTCATGCCGGCGGCCGGTTCGTCCAGCGCCAGCAGGCGCGGCTCGGTCGCCAGGGCACGCGCGATTTCCAGCCGGCGCTGGTCGCCGTAGGACAGATTGCGTGCCACGATGCCGGCGAAGCGCTCGATGCCGACGTACTCCAGCAGTTCGTAAGCGCGTTCGGTGATGGCGCGTTCTTCTTCGCGCACCTTGCGCGTCTGCGCCAGGATGCTCGGCAGCCGCGAGAAAGTACGGATGTGGCGGCCGACCATCACGTTCTCCAGCGCCGTCAGTTCGCGGAACAGACGGATGTTCTGGAAGGTACGCGCGATGCCGCGCTCGACGATCTGGTGCGGCGCGCCGGTGGGCATCGGGCCGCCTTCGAAGACGAAGCGGCCGGTGTCCTGCACATAGGCGCCGGTGAGCACATTGA
>JASGFB010000046.1:0-31438 GCA_047605765.1 Rhodocyclaceae bacterium | reverse complement strand
CCAACGACCCCCACCATGTCAAGGTGGTGCTCTAACCAGCTGAGCTATGCGCCTGAAGAGCTGCGCATTATAGAGAACCCGAAAATTTTGTCAAAGGGTTCGCCAATAATTTTGAATCTCGTACGCCGCCCTGCCGGCACCGCCCCGCTACAGGCTTTCGATGAGATCGCCGTGCTCGGCCCGCAGCACCGCTTCGGCTTCTTTCTTCTGTGCGCTCGACACCGGGTGGGTCACGACCGCCCAGCGACCCGTCGCCGAGCCCCAGCGCACCTTTTCGATCACCATGTCGTGGTCGGGACGCAGCGACAGAAAACCGCCGAACATGAGGCCAAAGAACAGCCCCAGCACGCCCAGCATGAACAGGCTGCGCGCCACGTTCTGCGAGAACAGCGGAATGCCCGCGTATTGCAGTGCCAGCGCGATCAGCACGCCGGCCGCCAGGCCGACCGTCCCCAGGATGACGTGGGTGCGGATCAGCGTGTGGGCGATACCGGTCTGTTCCGGTTCGAGTTTGGCGTCGAAAGACGGATCCGCCGGCGCCACCAGCTTGACCTGACCGGCCTGCATGCCGCTCGAATTGCGCACGCGCTCGGCGGCGGATCGGGCGGCCTCCAGGCTATCGAACAACGCGGCGACGATCGTCAGGGAGCGTTCGCCAAAGAGCATCGTCAGACTCATTTCGCTTTCCTCCTGCCCAATGCGGCACGTGTCTGTATGACTTGCACTATGGACAGGGGGCGCCAAGAGGGAAGTCGGCGCCAAGATGCTTGCGTGCCGGTGGCGCGCCTACAGGCTGCCCCAGTTTGGCGCACGGGCGGCGACGTTCAGTCGTGCCCCTCGCCGCGCGCCTGATCGGCGATCTGCGCCGCCCGGGCGGCCGCATTGGCTGCGTGATCGGCCATCATGGCAACGCGCGAATCGGGCGATTCCAGACTGATGCGGCCCAGCACCCCGGTCCGGTAGTCCGTCAGCAGGATCAGGGCGGCTTTTTCGATATCGAGCCCGCCGCCCTTGAGGCGGCACCCGCGCCGCTGGGCAATGGCCTCGACCAGCGCCACGCCGTCGTTGACGGAGCCATCGACGCGATAGCGCGCCGCCAGCAAGTCGGGGTAGCGCGCCAACAGAATATCGCCGAGAAAAGCGCCGACTTCTTCTTCGTACACCGCGTTACGCCCGATGGCATGGCTGGCCGCCAGCATGAAGCCATCGCTGTCATGTTCGATCTTGGGCCACATCATGCCCGGGGTGTCGGTCAGCGTGACGTTGTTGCCCAGGTCCAGGCTTTGCTGAGACTTGGTCACGGCGGGTTCGTCACCAACCGCGGCCACGCGCCGCTTGAGCAGGGCATTCATGAGGGTGGACTTACCCACGTTGGGAATCCCCATGATCATGATGCGCAGTGGCTTGGTGCCATCGTTGCGATGCGGCGCCAGCGCTTTGCACAAGGTCGGGATACGCGCCACGTCGCCCGGCTTCTTGGCGGAAAGCGCTACCGCCTTGGTACCGCTCTGGCCGTCGTAAAAGGCTTGCCATTGGGCCGTAATGACCGGATCGGCGATATCGGCTTTATTGAGGATCTTGAGACACGGGCGCTGACGCGCCTGGCGCAACTCACGAATCATCGGGTTGCTGCTCGCTTCGGGCAGGCGCGCGTCGCACACCTCGATCACCAGATCGATGCGCTCCATTGTTTCGGCCGCTTTCTTGCGTGCCGATGTCATGTGCCCGGGAAACCACTGTATAGCCATTGCGAACTGCCGCCGATTCAAAGGCATCTATGGTACAGAAGGTAAGCCAAAGTCCCGCAAATCAGTCCGGATGACGGCCGTTTTCGCCGCATTCGCCCTAACCACAAGGAGAGAGAACATGGCCGAAAACCGTTGGGTCACCGTTTTGTTCAAGGACACGGACAGCGCCGGCGAGGCTTGCCAGGCACTGATCGAGCGCGGTTACAGCGCCGATGAGATCGCCGTCATCATGAGCGACGAAACCTGCGCAGCGCATTTGGGCAAGCTCGAAGACCTGGGCCACAAGGCCGAGGTGGGCGGCGCCGTGGGGGCTTTGGCAGGCGCCGTGGCCGCCACCGGGGCGGCCCTGGCGGCTCCGGGCATCGGCCTCGTGGTAGCCGGCCCGCTCTTGGCGGCCAGCGTGGCGGGCGCTGGCGCGGGTGCCACGCTGGGCACACTGGTCGGCGGCATCGCCGGCTTCGATCCGGCGGTGGCGCACCACCATTCGCTGGAACGCGGCATCCGCACGGGTGGCGTAGTCATCGGCGTGCGGCCCCACTCCGATGAGGACGAAACGCAATTCCGCCAGCGCTGGGCCGACCGTCTGGCCGAACAGCTGATTCAGCAGGTGGCGTCGACCTGACGCCAGCGAGCGCCCATAAAAAAGGGCGGCCTAGCCGCCCTTCAACAAGACTTCTTCAGCCCGCGCAAGCTCGGCGGGCACGCCCAGTATCACCACCACATCACCATCGATGAAGCGGGTATCCGGCGTCGGATTGACGGCACGGATGCCGCGTCGCCGCACCGCCGTGACGGTGGCGCCGGTATTTTGCAGGCCGAGTTCGTCGATGGTGCGGCCAATGGCATAGGCGCCGGGTTCCAGCACCATCGAATGGAGGCGCTCCTGGAGGGCGTCGGGCCGGTCGCCGGCTTCATTGGCGCCATGGAAGAAACCCCGCATGACGCCATAGCGCTGGGTGCGGATATCGCGCATGCGGCGGATGACGCGCGTGATGGGCAAGCCGATCAGGGTCAGTGTATGGGTCGCCAGCATGATGCTGGTCTCCAGCATTTCGGGCACCACTTGGGCGGCTCCGTGCTGAATGACGAGTTCCATGTCGTGTTCATCGACCACCCGCGCCACGATGGGGAGATCCGGCCGCACCGCCTGCACGTGGTGCATCACGCGCAGCGTGGCGCGCACGTCGTTGAACGAAATCACCACCGCGCTGGCGCGCGACACCCCTGCCGCTATCAGCGTTTCACGGCGCGAAGCATCGCCGTAAACAACGGTCTCGCCCGCCGCTGCCGCCTCGCGCACGCGGTCCGGATCGGTATCGAGCGCCACGTAACCGACGTGTTCCTGTTCCAGGAAGCGCGCCAGATACTGGCCGCTGCGGCCAAAACCGCAGATCAGCACGTGCTGGTCGGTGGCAATCGACTGCGCCGCCACTTTGGTCAGTTCCATCGACCGCATCAGCCATTCAGACGCCACGAAACGCATGACGATCTTGTCGCTGGCCTGCACCAGCAGCGGCGCCGCCAGCAGCGACAGCACCAGGCCGGCGATGACGATCTGCATGACCTCGGGGCTGATGATGTTGAAGCCGCTGGCCTGGGTCAGGATGACGAAACCGAATTCGCCGCCCGCACACAGCCACAGGCCGGCGCGCATAGCCGTGGCATTGGAGCGTTCGACCAGACGCGAAGCCATCCACACCACGGCAAACTTGAGGACCAGCAGCACCAACAGGAAGCCGATGACCAGCAGGAAGTTTTCGACGATCACGGCAAAGTCGAGGAACATGCCCACCGACACCATGAACAGCCCCAGCAGCACGTCACGGAACGGTTTGATGTCTTCTTCGACTTGGTAGCGGTATTCGGTTTCCGAGATCAGCATGCCGGCCATGAAGGCCCCCAGGGCCAGCGACAGACCCGCCTGCTCGGTCACCCAGGCCAGCGTCAGCGTCACCAGCAGGATGTTGAGCATGAACAGCTCGGATGACTTGCGCTTGGCCACCAGATGGAACCACGGGCGCATGACCTTCTGCCCCACCACCAGCAGCAAGGCCATCACCACCACCACCTTGACCGCCGCCCAGCCCAGGGTTTCGGCCAGTACGTTGGCTGGCTGCGACAGCGCGGGGATCAGAATCAGCAGCGGCACCACGGCCAGATCCTGGAACAGCAGCACGCCGATGACCTGGCGGCCATGTGCCGCATCCAGTTCCAGGCGGTCGGCCAGCAGCTTGGACAGGATCGCCGTCGACGACATCGACACGGCGCCGGCCACCGCAAAGCTCTCTGCCCGCCCCAGGCCGAGCACGATGCCCAGCAGACAGAACAGCGCGATGGTGCCGAGCACCTGCATGCCGCCCAGCAAGAATACGATCCGCTTCATCGCGAACAGGCGCGGCAGCGAGAACTCCAGCCCGATCGAGAACATCAGGAACACCACGCCGTATTCGGCAAAGTGGCGCCCCTGCTCGCTGTCCGGCACCATGGCCGCTGCATGCGGCCCCAGCGCGGCGCCTACCAGCAGATAGGCGAGGACGGGAGGAAGGTTGAAAGCCCGGAAAACCGTGACAGCGACCACGGCGGCCGCCAGGAGCACTAAGATCAGTTCGAGCGCATCGGACATGTGGAAAGAAAAGGCGGGGGCACCTCCGCACAGGTCGCGTGATGCCTTTTGTTATACTCGTCGATTAGTTTAACCTACCGAAGCTCCCCTCCATGTCGGTGCCAGACAATTCTTTTGTCCCCACGGATAACGCCTCAGCCTCTGCAACGGTGCTTAGCCGCGCCCAGCGCGTGCTGGGAATCGAGGCGCAAGCCGTTCAGGCTCTGACCGAACGGCTGGACGGCGCCTTCGAACGGGCCATCCGCCTGGTGCTCGAATCACAAGGCCGCGTGATCGTCAGCGGCGTGGGCAAATCGGGGCATATCGCCCGCAAGATCGCCGCCACGCTGTCGTCGACCGGCACGCCGGCCTATTTCGTGCACCCGTCGGAGGCCGCCCATGGCGACCTGGGCATGATCCAGCCGCAGGATGTCGTCATTGCTATTTCCAACTCCGGTGCGACCGACGAACTGCTGGTCGTCGTCCCCTCGGTCAAGCGCATGGGCGCCAAGCTCATCGCCATGACCGGGCGTGCCGATTCGCCCCTGGCACAACTGGCCGATGCCCACCTGGACGTGGGCGTGGCCGAAGAAGCCTGCCCGCTCAACCTCGCCCCCACCGCCAGTACCACGGCGGCGCTCGCCATGGGTGACGCGCTGGCGGTCGTGCTGCTCGAGATGCGCGGCTTCGGTGCGGACGATTTCGCCCGCTCACACCCCGGCGGCGCGCTCGGTCGCCGCCTGCTGACGCACGTGCGCGACGTCATGCGCAGCGCAGGTGCCATGCCGGTGGTCCCGCTCGATGCCCGCTTCTCGGATGCGCTGCTCGAAATCTCGCGCAAGGGCATGGGCATGACCGCCATTTGCGATGCCGCCGGCAAAGTGGCCGGCATCTTCACCGACGGTGACCTGCGCCGCCTGCTGGAGCGCGACACCGATTTCAAGCAACTGGCCATCGCCGACGTCATGCACGCCCATCCCAAGACCATCGGCCCGCAGGCCCTGGCAACCGAGGCGGCCGAGATGATGGACCGCTATCGCATTTCGCAGATATTGGTGGTCGATGACAAAGGCGTGCTGGTCGGCGCGCTCAACCACCACGACCTCATGAACGCCAAGGTCATCTGATGAGCGCGCACGAAAAAGCCGCCGCCATCCGCCTGATGGCCTTCGATGTCGACGGCGTCCTCACCGATGGCGGCCTGTATTACTCGCCGCGCGGCGATGAGCTCAAGCGCTTTTCGGTGCTGGATGGCCACGGCCTCAAGATGCTGCAGAAAGCCGGCATCGAAGTAGCCATCATCACGGCACGCCAGTCGCCGATGGTCGCCCTGCGCGCCGAAAATCTGTCCCTCACCCATGTTTTCCAGGGCGCAAAGGACAAACGCGCCACGCTGGCCACCCTGCGCGAACAGCTCGGCTTGCCGGCACAGGCCTGCGGCTACATGGGCGACGACATCGTCGACCTGCCGGTACTCAGGTCGTGTGGCTTTGCGGCCACGCCGGCCAACGGCCACGTCTTCGTCAAGGCGCACGTCGACCTGACCACCCAGGCGGTCGGCGGACACGGCGCCGTGCGCGAAGTGTGCGAGTACATCCTGGCTGCCCAGGGCCGCCTGGCAGCCATGCTCGAAAGCTACCTCACCTCATGAGACGCCTGTCCATTCTCTTTCCGCTGGTCGTCGTCGGCCTGCTGGCGGCGGCTTCATTCTGGCTGCAGTACGTCGTCCAGCGCGAGCGCCCCGGCACCTACGGCACCAACCGCCACGACCCCGACGCCTATGTCGAGAGGTTCGAGGTCGAGCGCTTCGACGAAAGCGGGCGCCTGCAATCGCGCCTGTCCGCCGAGCGCGGCGTGCACTATCCCGACAACGACGTGGCCGACATGACGCAACCGCGTATGGTCATCAACGGCCGCGAACGCCAGGTCACCTTTACCAGCGACCGCGCGCGCGCCAGCAACGCCGACCGGCGCGTGCTGATGCAGGGCAACGTGCGCGGCGTGCAGCCTGCCACCGCCGACCGCCCCGAGCAGACGCTGCGCACCGAAGAGCTGACCATCCTCACCGACGACGAGATTGGCGTCACCGACAAGCCGGTGACGATGACGCAAGGCCAGTCGCGCCTGGATGGCATCGGCGCCGAATGGAACAATCTGACCGGCGTCCTGAAAATGAATCATGCGCGCGCCACCCTGGCGCCGCGAAACGGCAAATAACCATCCATGAAACACACCGCCCTGTTTTTCGCGACCACGCTCGCGCTGCTCTGTCCGCTGGCCGCCCAGGCCGAGCGCGCCGACCGGGAAAAGCCCGTCAACATCGAAGCCGACAAGCTCACGGTGGACGACCGCAACAAGGTCCAGACCTTCGAAGGCCGCGTCAAGATGACGCAGGGCACGCTGGTCATCCTGGCCGACAAGGTCGTGGTGACGCAGGATGCCGACGGTTTCCAGAAAGGCGTCGCCACGGGCGGCGAAGGCGGCCTGTCGCGCTTCCGCCAGAAGCGCGAGGGGCGTGACGAGTACATCGAGGGCGAGGCCGAGCGCATCGACTACGACGGCAAGACCGATCGCGCGCAATTGTTCCGCCGCGCCTACGTCAAGAGCGGCCGCGACGAAGTGCGTGGCCAGTACATCGAATACGACGGCGTGACGGAAAACTACCTGGTCACCAATGGCCCCAATGCCACCGTCCAGCAAAGCGCGCCGGAACGCGTGCGCGCCGTCATCCAGCCCAAGAACGCGGCCTCCGCACCGGTCGCCGCGCCGGCCCAATCAGGCGCCCCGGCCCGCCGCTGAGCCTGCGGGCGTGTGGCCGCGCACTGTCGCGGCACACGCCCCTGCACGGTGCCAATGCCGTGTGGCGACGCACCACGCACGTGCCTGTGCACTGATATCGATATTCTTATCAGAAAACCGAGGATCGATAGCTTTCTCGGTAAGCGTTTGATAATACGACGTAAAAACGCTCGTTTTCGTCGTTGTGCAGCGCACAAATTTCATTTGACACGGCAGGTTATGTCACTACAATGAGGCTTGTGCGGCGCATCATATTTGTGACATCCGACTCCTTGCGCCGACGGGTGCCCTACGTGGCACTTCATTACGTCCCTGCCTAGGAGCTTGAACATGTACGCCACACCCGAGCAATTCGCCGCCACCAACAAGGCCTACGTCGAAACGCTGCTCACCATCGCCAACACCTCGTTCGCCAGCGCCGAAAAGCTCGTCGCGCTGAACGTGAACGCGGCCCGCGCGGTGCTGGAAGACAGCGTCGCCAACGCCAAGTCGCTGCTGTCGGCAAAAGACCCGCAAGAGCTGCTCAGCCTGCAAGCCGCGCTGGCCCAGCCGACCATCGAAAAAGCCGTCGCCTACAGCCGTCACGTCTACGACATCGCCCAGCAAGCTCAGCAAGAGATCAACGCGATCCTCGAAACGCAGTTCAACGAGATCAACAAGAACGTCGCCAGCGCCCTGGACAAGGCCGCCAAGTCGGCACCGGCCGGCTCCGACGTTGCCGTGGCTGCCGTCAAGAGCGCCTTTGCCGCCGCCAACTCGGCCTATGACAGCATCAACAAGGCCGCCAAGCAGGTTGCCGAAATCGCTGAAGCCAACGTTGCCGCCGCCACCAGCGCCACCGTCAAGGCCGTCGGCGCTTCGGCCAACGCCGCAGCCAAGTCCGCCGGCAAGAAGACCGTCGCGTCCTGATCGGCGCACTCTGGCCCGTCAGGGCCGCGCGCAAAAAAAGCCCGGTTGCCCGGGCTTTTTTACGCCTGTCGCCCAGCCAGGATCAGCGTGGCAGGTCGGCTTCATCCAGCATGGCGCCTTCGTGCCATTCATAGCCGCGCTCGGTGACCGTATCGCGCATGACGCGCATGGCTTCGATGACCGCCATCGGCTCGCCCTTGGCGCCCAGTTCGATCAGGCGGCGGCCACGTTCCCCACCCAGGGTGGGCAGGCTGAACACGGTGACGCCGAAGCGCGCTTCGAGCGTGCGCATCAGATCGATCAGATCGCTCTCGCGCGCCTCGAACACGCAGATCGAATCCTCGGTGTAGGCCCGTGCGTGATGCAGCGCGCGGTAATGGGTATCCAGCACCCAGGCCATCATCGGCCATGACATCTGCGGGAAGCCCGGCAAAAAATAGTGATCGCGCAGCGCAAAGCCGGGGATGCCGTTGTAGGGATTCGGAATGATGTCGCTGCCGGCGGGGAATTCACCCATCGCCAGGCGCAGCGGCGTGGTCTCGGCGCCGAAACGTTCGCGGATGGCGGTTTCGGCCTCGGCATGCAGGGCCAGTTCGACGCCGGCCGCCGCCGCCGCTGCCTGGCGCGTGTGGTCGTCGGGTGTGGCGCCGATGCCGCCGAACGAGAATACGATGTCGCCGGTGGCGAAGGTCTGGCGCAGGGTTTCGATCAGGCGCGGGCGATCGTCTCCGCAATAGCGCGCCCATGCCAGGGGGATGCCGCGCTCGCCCAGGAGTTCGATAGCGCGGGCCAGATGCTTGTCACTGCGGCGACCGGACAGGATTTCGTCGCCAATGATCAACACGCCGAACGATGAACTCATGGCTTTCTCCTCAGGCAACCCGCAACCGCTCGCGTCGGAGCGCTTCGAGCAGATAGTGGACGAACGCCAGGCCGGTGAAGGCCGGCACGAACAGATTCAGGATCGGCACGAATGCCAGCACGCCGGCCCCGATCCCCAAAGCATAGATGCCACCGCGCCGCCGTCGGGGCAGCGCTCGCAGTTCCGACCGGTCGGCATGGTTCATGAGCGCATCGTACCGATAGCAGCGCTGGTTAAGCCAGGCCGACAAGAGTACAGACAGCACGAAGCCGACACCGGGGATCAGCCACAGGGGCAGAGTCAGCCCCGCCGCCACCACAAATACCACCAGGGCCCACAACGAGTTGAACAGACTGCCCAGCAGGCTGCCCCCTTTGCGCTCTTCGAGATCAGCGTAATCGGTGTGCGCCACGCGGTCGAGCATGAAAGGCAGAGCGAACACCGACACCAGGATCGCCGAGGTCACGAACACCAGCGGCACCGCCAGCAACAACAGCAACACGTGCACGATCAGGGCGGCCGCCACGCGCCCGCCTTCTGCCTGCGAGAACCAATGCCCCACCAGCGGCCAGTCCGACGCCATGCGGATGATCGCCGCGGCGGCGTCGGCCCAGAAGTACACGCCCACCGCCACCCACAGCGCCACGGCAAGCAGCGTCGGCCACAGCAGATGCCAGAAGATGTCGGGGCGCAGCAGGCTCTTGAGCGCGCGCGCATAGGCCACGAACAATGGATTCATCGCTTCAGTCCTTTCAGGCCGCGGCGCGCAGCCCTTCAACCACGGTGCGCTGCAACAAACCACGCACGCCCAGCCAGCCGGCCAGGGTGATCACCAACGCCGCGATCAGCCCTGCCCCCACCGACATGGCGAGTCCAGGCTGATATTTGAGATCGAATACGAAGGTCGACAGCGAGTAGCCGATCCCCAGCGCAGCCACCACCGCCAGGGCGGCTGCCAGTCCGCCGAGCACCGCGAATTCCGCCAGCATGGCCGTGCGCAACTGAGCGCGGCGGGCCCCCAGCGCGCGCAGGACCGATAGCTCGTACATGCGCTCGTCATGGGTCGCCTGCAGGGCGGCGAGCAGCACCACCAAGCCGGCGAGCAGGGCAAAGCCGAGCACGAATTCGACCACGCTGATGAGCTTGTCGGTCATCGACACGATCTGCGAAATGACCTGCCCGACGTCGATGACGGACAGATTGGGAAAGGCGCCGATGAGTCCGCCAACGAAGGGCGACTGCCCTTCCGGCAGACGGAAGCTGGTGATGTAGCTGGCCGGGTAATTGTCGAGCAGACCGGGCGCGGCAGTGAAGAAGAAGTTCACGCGCATCGAATCCCAATCAAGCTTGCGGATGCTGGTCACCTTACCGGACACGCGCTGTCCGGCGATCTCGAACTGGACCTCGTCACCCAGCCGGACGCCCAGCCGCTGGCCGACGCCTTCTTCCATCGAGAACTCCGGCACCCGCGCATCCCCGTGCCAGCGCCCCGCCACCACCGTATTGCCCGCCTGCAATTGGCTCGCCCACGACAGGTTGAATTCGCGCTCGGCCAGGCGGCGCGCGCGATCCTCGCTGTAGTCGGCGCCCGTCACCGGCTTGCCGTTGATTTCGGTCAGGCGACCACGCACCATCGGCAACAACTCCGGCGCCGCCACGCCATGGTCGGCGAAGTAGCGGCGGATCTCGGCGCGCTGTTCGGGCTGAATGTTCATGACGAACTGATTGGGCGCGTCCGGCGACTGGTTGCGGCGCCAGCTCGACAAGAGATCCTGCGTCACCAGCGTCAGCAACAGCACAGCCGTCAGGCCCAGCGCCAGAGCCACCGCCTGCACCACGCTGCCGCCCAGGCGCCGATGCAGGGCTGCCAGGCCATAGCGCAACCCCCAGCCGCCCGACAGCCAGCGCGTATGGGCGAACAGCGACAGGACGGCCCAGCCCAGTACGGCAAAGGCCGCGCAGGCCGCCACAAAACCACCCACCACGTACAGGCCGAGGCGAATGTCTTCGGCGATCCACAACATGAGCGCCGCCAGCGCCAGCGCGCCCAACACCCATGCGCCCATCGAAGTGGCTTCGACAGCATCCCACTCACGTCGCAGCACGCGGATCGGCGGTACGCGCGTCAGCCGCAGCAACTGCGGCAGCACGAAGCCGAGCATGAGGACCGCGCTCACCAGCAGGCCATGCGCCACCGGGGTCCAGCCCGGCGCAGGGAGTTCCGCCTCCACCAGCGCGGCGGCGATGCGCCCCAGGCCGAACTGCAAGGCAAAACCGAGGGCGCAGCCTAGGGCCGCCACGACCAGCCCGAACAAGGCGAATTCCACGAAGTACACGCCCACCAGTTGTCCGCGCCGGGCGCCGAAACAGCGCATCACGGCACACCCATCCAGGTGGCGCTGCAAATAACGACGCGAGGACAAACCGATCGCCACCGCCGCCAGCACCACCGCGAGCATGGCTGCCAGGCGCAGGAAACGATGTGCGCGATCGAGGCCATTGCGGACCTCGGGGCGCGCGTTGTCGATGCTTTCTATACGCTCGCCGCGCGACAGATGCGTGCCCAGCCAGGTATTGAGTGCATCGATAGAGGCCTTTTCGCCGGCGAACTGCACCCGATAGCGCACGCGGCTGCCCTCCTGAACGAGCCCGGTGGCGTCCAGATCTGCCCGATTGATGATCACGCGCGGCACGAAGCTGAAGAAGTTGGTGCCCCGGTCGGATTCAAAGGTCACCAACGCCGTCACCTTGAAATGCTGGCTGCCCAATTGGATCTGGCCGCCCGGTTCAATGCCCAGGGTGCTGACCAGGCGCTCTTCCAGCCACACCTCGCCACGCCCCGGCACTCCACCGGCTTCGCGGCCGCTGTCGCCCATGCGTGAAGCGATCTGCAAGCTGCCGCGCAAGGGATAACCGTCTTCAATGGTCTTGACGGCCGCCAACTGCGCCACGTCGTCGGTGCTCGCCATGCTGTTGAAGAGCAGCGTCTCGGTGCTGCGCACGCCCAGGCGGTCGGCCTCCTGGCGGAAGCTGGCGGGCAGCGGATGATCGGCCGTCACCAGCAGATCGCCCCCGAGCAACTGATTGGCGTCGCGATTCAGGCCCAGGCGCAGGCTGTCGGTGAGAAACCCGACGCTGGTCAGGCAGGTCACGGCAATCAGCAGGGCAACGGCAAGCAGGGTCAGTTCGCCTGCGCGCAGATCGCGCAGGAGTGAAGTCCAGGCTAGGCGGAATGTGTGCATGGGTCAGAAATGGAGAGGCTTGATCGGCGTATGCGCGTAGCCAGATTATGAACGCGCCACCGTGAGCAAGTTCATTGTGCCACCGACCGGCGCTCTCGCAGCCCTGGCATGAATGGTGTCGCCCATACCCCGACACGGCTCGGCCATCGCAACACTTGGCGGCGGCCGGTGATATGCGCGCCTTGGCGACAAAATCAGTCGCCCCGCTGCATGACCGGCGAATGCATGGCCTATGCAAGCGGGAATGCGCCCCCACACGCACGCAGGCCGAGACGCGATTTGTGAAGCCGCAAACAGCGCGGCAACTATTTTCCCATGCCACATAGGATATTGACTCCCCTCAAGATTGGGATTCTGGCAACCGATAGCGTATGCCGTTCCATCGGCCCGCCACCTGGCTCCACGCAGGCCGGACGCGCCTCCACTGAAGCGCATCCCGAGCCGCGACCGGTAATCCCCACACGAGGAGATCTCCGCCATGAACTGGACACGTCCGCTCGAGGCTGTACTCGCCGTCATCCTGGGCGTCCTGGCTTGTCTCGTTTTCCTCAACGTCATCCTGCGCTATGGATTCAACAGCAGCATCATGGCAACCGACGAGATATCTCGTTACCTGTTCGTGTGGCTGACCTTCCTGGGGGCGATTCTGGCGACCGTCCATAATGCCCACGTTGATGTCCGGACACTGGTTGACAGGCTTGGCCCGCGCATGCGGGCCATCGTCGATGCGGCAGCGCTGATCACCATGATTGCAAGCTGCGTGCTGCTCCTGATTGGCAGTTGGCAGCAGACCCTCCTCAATTGGAGTAATCACGAACCCATAAGCGGCCTATCGAGTGCCTGGATGTATGCCGCATGCATACCAGCCGCGGTATTCATCGGCGGCATACTCTGTGCCCGCCTGATCGCCATTCTGCGTGGCGGCGCCAAGGGGCCCCGGACATGACAGTGACTATCTTTATGGTGTCACTGCTCGGCGCCATCCTGGCCGGCGTCCCCATTGCCTTCGCCCTCCTGCTGTGTGGCCTGGCACTGATGATTCACCTGGATATCTTCGACGCCCAGGTGATGGCTCAGAACCTCGTCGGGGGCGCCAACAGTTTTCCGCTCCTGGCGATTCCGTTCTTCGTCCTGGCCGGCGAAATCATGAACGCGGGTGGCCTATCCAGACGCATCGTCGATCTGCCGATGAAACTCGTCGGCCACAAAGCCGGTGGCCTGGGCTTCGTCGCCGTCATTGCGGCAATGATCATGGCCAGCCTGTCGGGGTCGGCCGTAGCAGACACGGCCGCCGTCGGGGCCTTGTTGATCCCTATGATGCGGCGCGCCAACTACCCTGTCGGTCGTTCTGCGGGTCTGATCGCCGCTGGCGGCATCATCGCCCCGATCATCCCGCCATCGATCCCCTTCATCATCTTCGGAGTCGCCAGCGGCCTGTCAATCAGCCGGTTGTTCATGGCGGGCATCGTGCCCGGCGTCATGATGGGCGCCGCCCTGATGTCCGTGTGGTGGTGGCAGGCCCGTCACCTGGATCTGCCGCGTGCGCCACGCGCCACGCGCGACGAACTCATAAATTCATTGCGCGAGAGCATCTGGGCGTTGCTGCTGCCCGTCATCATCATCGGCGGCTTCCGCTCCGGCATCTTTACCCCGACGGAAGCCGGCGTGGTCGCGGCCTTCTACGCACTGTTCGTCGCGTTGTTCGTCTATCGCGGCATGCGCCTGATGGACATCTATCCGATCCTGGTCGCGGCCGCGCGCACGACAGCCGTTGTCATGTTTCTGGTGGCGGCGGCGCAAGTGTCCGCATGGCTCATAACCTACGCCGAACTGCCACTGATGGTGAGCGACCTGCTCGCGCCATTGATCGATTCTCCTCGCGTGCTGCTGTTCGTCGTGATGCTCGCCATCATGGTGATCGGCATGGTGATGGATCTCACGCCCACCGTGCTGATCCTGACGCCCGTACTCATGCCGCTGATCAAGACAGCCGGTATCGATCCGATCCACTTCGGCGTGCTGTTCATTGTCAACGCCAGCATCGGTCTGATCACCCCGCCGGTAGGCAACGTACTCAACGTCATCACGGGAGTCGCGCAAATGCGATTCGACGAAGCCGCGCGTGGCGTATTGCCATATGTCGCCACGCATCTTGGCGTTCTGCTGTTGCTCATGCTGGTCCCCGAGTTCGTGACGCTGCCGCTGCGGTGGCTGATGCCGAATTAACCGCTGCCCATGCCTTTCTTCGACGGCGACTGGACAGCACACCCTTACGACTCCACTACACCTGAAAGCTGCACGCCATGCTCTTTGGACACATCAATGAAGCGGACCACCTGGACCGCATCTATCCGGCAGCGATTGCACACGCTGTGCGCCACCTTGCTCAAGCTGATTTCGCCACGGCACCGGTAGGCGGCTACTCACTGAACGATGACATTCGCGTGCAGATCATCGACACCGATACGCGCGAGGTCGCGACCACGCGGCCCGAAGTTCACAAGCTATATATCGACGTTCATTTCGTGGTGCGTGGCAGCGAACGCATCGGTTTCGCCCACGACACGGGCGAGCATCGCCTGATCGAAGAACATCCCGACCGCGATCTGTATTTCTACGAGGACGCCGGCCCGCATGAACAATTCATGAGTCTGCGCCCCGGCTATTTCGTGGTGTTCTTCCCGTGGGACGTGCACCGCCCGGCCTGCGTCGATGGCGCACCGGCGAGCCTGCGCAAGGTGGTGGTCAAGGTGGCGCTGCGGGCGCTGGAGGCGCACCCGTGATCGCAGTGCGCCCGATACCGTCATCAATCGGCCCCGCGTCGGCCTGCCACCCCGCCTGTTCACAGGAGCACCGCACATGACTCTGCGCATCGCATTCGATGACATGACGCGTGAACTCACCCGCGTTCTGGTCAAGAAAGGGTTCGCGCCTGGCGCCGCCGCCGCATCGGCACACCTGTTCGCCGACAACAGCCTCGACGGCATCCATTCGCATGGCGTGTTGCGCTTTCCGCGCGTCGTCGAATACATCGACAAGGGTTACATCGACCCGCATGCCACCGCCGAGAAAATCGACGGGGTCGGCGCTTTCGAGCGCTGGGACGGCCGGCGCGGCATGGGCAATCTCAATGCCAGCCGGGCCATGGACCGCGCCATCGAACTGGCGCGCCAATACGGCATCGGCTGCGTCGCCCTGCGCAACACCAATCACTGGATGCGGGGGGGCACCTACGGCTGGCAGGCTGCTAAGGCGGGGTGTGTCGGCATCTGCTGGACCAACACCCAACCCAATATGCCGGCCTGGGGCGCCATCGACCGGCGCATCGGCAACAACCCGCTGATCTTCGCCGTGCCGCGCGCCGAAGGCCCGCTGGTGGCCGATCTGGCGATGGCGCAGTTCTCGTACGGCAAGATGGAAGACTGCCGGCGCAAGGGCCAGATGCTGCCCGTGCCCGGTGGCTACGACACCGCCGGCGAGGTGAGCTGCGACCCGGCCGAGATCGAAAAGACCTGGCGCGTACTGCCGATCGGATACTGGAAGGGCTCCAGCCTGTCGATCCTGCTCGATGTGGTCGCCACGGTACTTTCCGGCGGGCTTTCCGTGACCCGCATCGGCACTCAGGGGGCCGACGAATACGGCCTGTCGCAAGTGCTCATTGCCATCGATGCGGTCGGCATCGCCGGCAACACGTTCATTTCAGCAGCGCTGGGCGAAGTCATCGCCGACATCAAGGCATCCGAGCGCGCCGGTGATGGCGACATCTTCTATCCAGGCGAAATAGAAGCGCGTACGCGCGAGGCCAACCTGCGCGACGGCATCCCCGTCGACGCCGAGGTGTGGGCACGCATCACCGCCATGTAATCCGCCCCCCTGGGGCGCCCTTTTGATTCGCACTCAGGCAATCACTCAGGCAATGACAGACACCATCAAGACCATTCTCCTGGAGGCGCCAGGCAAGATTGCCCTGGCGCGCACGCCGCTTCCCCGCAAATCCGCCCACGAAGCGCTGATCCGCGTCGAGTCGGTCGGCATCTGCGGGTCAGACGTCGGCGCCTATCGCGGCACCAATCCACTGGTGAGCTATCCCCGCATCATCGGCCACGAAGTGGCGGGCGTCGTCGTCGAAGGCGGCGACGGGCTGCCCCCGCACATCGCGGTCGGCGACCGCGTCATCGTCGATCCCTACATCTATTGCGGCATCTGCTACCCCTGCAGCATCGGCCGCACGAACTGCTGCGAGCGCCTGCGGGTCATCGGCGTACACGTGGACGGCGGCATGCGCGAGCTCTTCGCCCACCCTGCCCGGCTGCTGCACAAGGCGACGACAGGTCTCCGGGTGGATCAGATACCGTTGGCCGAGCCGCTGACCATCGCCCTGCATGCACTGCACCGCACGCGACTCAAGGCAGGAGAACACGTCGCCATCATCGGCGCCGGCGCCATCGGCCTGATGGCCGCACTGGCCGCCATCAGCTATGGCGCAACACCGATCCTCATCGACATCGTACGGGCGCGTCTGGACAGCGCACACGCCAAGGGCGTGCGCCATACCATCGACGCGTCTCATGAAAACCCCCGCGAACGCGTACGCGACATCACCGGTGGACGCATGGCGGAAGTCGTGGTGGAAGCCTCGGGTGCCAACCAAGCCATCCGTGACACGCTCGATCTGGCCTCGTTCGCCGGGCGCATTGCCTTCACGGGCTGGCCCAAGCAGGAAACCGCCTTGCCCACCAATCTGGTCACGCTCAAGGAACTGGATATCTACGGCTCGCGCACCAGCGTGGGTGAGTTCGCCGAGGCGCTCGATCTGCTGGCCCGCGACGTCGTGCGGGCGGACGACATCGTCAGCCAGGTGATCGCCTTCGACGATGTCCCGCGTGCCGTGCGCGAACTCTCCGAGACACCCGACCGGCACTTGAAAATCAACGCGGTGCTGTGATCGACCGATACCGCCGCGGCACCCTGCCGGCGGCGAGGAGCCCCACATGCGGTACAGCCTGGAATCCCTTTTTGGTCTGCGCGGACAAGTCATCGTCGTGACGGGGGCGGGCCGTGGCATCGGCCAGGAAGTGGCAATCGCCCTCGGCCAACTCGGCGCGAACGTAGTCGCCAGCGCGACATCGATGTCATCCCTGGCGCAAACGCAGGGTGCCTTCCGCGAACGCGAACTGTGCGGGATGTTCCACCCGGCGGACGTCACCGATGAAGCCCAGGTGGCAGACCTGGCCGAGGCGGCCATTGCCCGCTATGGGCATATCGACGCGCTGGTCAATTTTGCCGGCATCACGCACATCGAGCGGCTGTTCGATTTCGACGTAACCGACTTCCGGCGGGTATTGGACGTCAATCTGCTGGGCACGGTGATCTGCTGCAAGATATTCGGCAAGCATATGGCCGATAGGCTCAGCGGGCGCATCGTCAATATCACCTCGGTGCGCGGCCTGCAGGGCAAGGCCGACTACAGCGCCTATGCCGCCAGCAAGGGCGCGGTGAACACCTTTACCCGCTCGCTGGCGGTAGAGTTGGCGCCGCACGGCGTCAATGTCAACGCTATCGCGCCGATCTTCACGCTCACCGACCTGAACCGTGCCTCATTAGCCGACAAGGCGCATCACGATTGGGTCATCAGCCGCCTGCCCATCGGACGCCTGTGCGAAAAGGGCGAGCTGGTGGCGCCGGTGGTCTTTCTGCTGTCGCCCGGCGCACGCTTCGTGACGGGCGAAATCCTCTATGTCGACGGCGGCTGGACGGCCGCTTGAGGCGCGGCTGGCCGAGGCGACCCCGGCCCGCCGCAGGGGTGGCTACGCGATGATGCCACCGCCCAGGCACACGCGGCTCTCGTACAACACCACCGATTGCCCCGGTGTGAGCGCCCATTGCGGCTCGGCGAACGCGATATCGCAGGCTTCGCCGGACATCGATTCGATGTTGCAGGGCGCGTCCGGCGTGCGATAGCGCGGCTTGGCCGTGTAAACCCAGTTGGTGCGCGGGGCTTCGCCGGACACCCACGACAGGTCGATGGCGCGCAGGCGTTCGCGCAGCAGCGCGGGGTGGTCGTGACGCTGCACCGCGTACAGCACGTTGCGCGCCATGTCCTTGCCCGCTACGTACCAGGCGTCGTGTTCGCCGGCCTGGTCGTTGCCCTTGATGCCACCGATGTGCAGGCCCTTGCGCTGGCCGATGGTGTGATACATCAGCCCCTGGTGTTCACCCAGTAGACGGTCGTCGTCCAATGCCCGGATCTCGCCCGGTTTGGTCGGCAGATAGCGCATCAGGAATTCGCGGAACGGGCGCTCGCCGATGAAGCAGATGCCGGTCGAATCTTTTTTGGCAGCCACGTGCAGGCCGGCTTCTTCGGCGATGCGGCGCACATCGCGCTTGTACACGCTGCCCAGCGGGAACAGGGTCCGGGCCAGTTGCTGCTGGTTCAGGCGGTAGAGAAAGTAGCTCTGGTCCTTGGTGCCATCCTCGGCCTTCAGGAGTTGGTACTCCACCTTGCCGTCGTTATGCCACTCGCGTACGCCCGCGTAATGGCCGGTAGCGATCTTGTCGGCACCCAGTTGCATGGCATGGTCAAGAAACGCCTTGAACTTGATTTCGCTGTTGCAGAGGATGTCCGGATTGGGCGTGCGGCCGGCTTCGTATTCGCGCAAAAAATCGGCGAACACGCGGTCTTTGTATTCGCGGCTGAAGTTGACGACTTCCAGATCGATGCCGATCACGTCGCATACCGAGGCCACGTCGATCAAATCCTGCCGCGTCGAGCAGTATTCGTCATCGTCGTCGTCTTCCCAGTTTTTCATGAAGAGACCGACGACCTTGTAGCCCTGCTGCTTGAGCAGCAGCGCCGCGACCGACGAATCCACGCCGCCGGACATACCGACGACGACTGTCTTGCCTTGACCATCCATGGGTTCAGATTCCTACTACAACAAAGGGCCGTGCCGGCGCGGCACGATTCACGGCGAAAGATGACGGATCATGTCCAGCGGGAAACGCCGCCCGGCAGCATGATCGCGCAGGCATTGCATGACCAGGGGACTGCGGTGGCGTTCGGGGCAGGCTTCGAGCTCGGCCAGCGTCATCCAGAGCGTGCGTACGATCCCGGTATCCAGCGCCCGGCCTTCTTCCTTGCCGGTGGCGCGCGCCGCAAAGGCGAAACGCAGATAGGTGATGTCGCCCGCCGGGCGCTTCCATTGGTAGACGCCGACGAGGTATTCGGGGACCACGTGATGGGCGGTTTCTTCCATGGCTTCGCGGACACAGGCGCGCACCAGCGACTCGTCCTCGTCCAGATGTCCGGCCGGCTGGTTCAGGCGCAGGCCGTCGTCGGTGTGCTCTTCGACCATCAGGTAATATCCGTCGCGTTCGACGATCGCTGCCACAGTGGCATCGGGTTTCCAGGCCATGTTCGCCCCTGTTGGAAAAGGCCGTTATTGTATCGCGCCCCGCCCCGCCCCTCGCGTATCGGCGCAATTGCTTGCAAAAGCAACGATTTGGATGCCCGCTCACAATGCGCACGCCGGCCGCCGTTGCGATAAAATCGCAGGCTTCTTTTGCACCCTAAGCGGAGTTTTTCATGTCGATGTCGGATCGCGACGGCTTTATCTGGATGGACGGCAAGCTGGTGCCGTGGCGCGAAGCCACCACCCACGTGCTGACCCACTCCCTGCACTACGGTCTGTCGGTGTTTGAAGGCGTACGTGCGTACAAGACCGACCGCGGCACCGCCATTTTCCGAGTCCAGGAACATACCGACCGGCTGTTCTCCTCGGCGCACATCTACCAGATGAAGATTCCGTTCAGCAAGGAAACGATCATCGAGGCGCAAAAGGAAGTCGTCCGCGCCAACAAGCTCGAATCCTGCTACCTGCGTCCGATCGCCTTCTACGGCTCCGAAAAAATGGGGGTTTCGCCCCTGGGTGCGCAGGTCCACGTGGCCATCGCCGCCTGGCCGTGGGGTGCCTACCTGGGCGCCGACGGCCTCGAAAAGGGCATCCGCGTGAAGATCGCGTCCTTCGCCCGCCACCACGTCAACGTGACGATGCCGCGCGCCAAGCTGGCATCGACCTACGCCAATTCGATCCTGGCCAACCTCGAAGCCACGCAGGACGGCTACGACGAAGCCATGCTGCTGGATACCGAGGGCTTCGTGGCCGAAGGTGCCGGTGAGAACGTCTTCATGGTCAAGAACGGCGTGATCTACGAACCCGAGATCGCCTCTGCCCTGACCGGCATCACCCGCGACACGGTACATACCCTGGCGCGCGAACTGGGCCTCGAAGTGCGCACCCGGCGCCTGACGCGCGACGATCTGTACATCGCCGACGAGCTGTTCTTCACCGGCACCGCCGCTGAAGTCACACCGATCCGCGAACTGGATCGCCGCGTCATCGGCAGCGGCTCGCGCGGCCCCATCACGGCGCGCCTGCAAGAGCGCTTCTTTGACCTGGTTGGTGGCCGCCTGCCTGAACACGAAGGCTGGCTGGCGTACGTGTAAGGAGCGGCGCATGCCCGAAAACCAGAACAAAGCCGAAGCCATCGCGGTGTCCGCCAAGGATCTGCCGCTGCATTGCCCGATGCCCGACGCGCCGCTATGGGCGCGCCATCCGCGCGTCTTCCTCGACGTGGCGAAGACGGGCGAAGCGGCTTGCCCCTACTGCGGCGCCAAGTACGTGCTGCACGGCGAAGCACCCAAGGGCCACTGAACCGGCCACGCCAGCACCACGACAGGGGCCGCCATGCGGCCCCTGTTTCATGGGCCCGCTTTTCGGCACGCGCCGCAACAAGGAACAACGTGACCTCCACATCGGCAGGCGATGACCTGCGCGCGATCCTGATCGTCGCGCCCTCGTGGATCGGCGACACCGTCGCCGCCCATCCGCTTTTCGTCCGCCTGCGCCAACGCTATCCGCAGGCGCGCATCGACGTCCTGGCGCCCCCCTGGGTGGCGGCCGTGCTGCGCGCCATGCCGGAAGTCGACGGCGCCATCATCGACAACCCGTTTGCCCACGGACAACTGCGCCTGCGCGAGCGCTGGCGTCTGGCACGGCAACTGGCACACGCGCATTACGATGCGGCCTACGTACTGCCCAATTCGCTCAAGTCGGCGCTCATTCCGCTGTTTGCGGGCATTCCGCGCCGCGTCGGCTTCACCGGCGAATCCCGCTACGGCCTCATCAACGTCCGCCATACGCTGAACGAAGAGGCCCTGCCCTTGCAGGTCGAGCGTTACGCCCAACTGGCCGAAGATTCAGGCCAGCCGCTGCGGCGCCCACTGCCGGAGCCGCGCCTGGTCGTGCCTGAAACGGACATAGCCAACGCCTTCGCCGCCCACGGTCTGGCGCGCGCGCCAGCACCGGTGATCTTCTGCCCGGGCGCCGAATACGGCCCCGCCAAGCGCTGGCCCGAGCGCCATTTCGCCGCGCTGGCCCGCGATCTGGCCGCACAGGGCCGTCCGGTATGGCTGTTCGGCTCCAAGAAAGACGCGCCGGTGGGTGATGAGATCGTGCGTCTGTCCGGCGGTGCCGCCCGCAACATGTGCGGCACCACTTCGCTGTCCGAAGCGGTCGGCCTGCTGGCAGGCGCCCATTACGTGGTCACCAACGATTCGGGCCTCATGCATGTGTCGGCTGCCCTGGGTACCCCCCTGGTGGCCTTGTTCGGCTCCAGCAGTCCGCTCTACACTCCGCCCTTGTCGGAAAAAGCGCGTGTCATCTGGCTCCAGTTGCCATGCAGCCCGTGCTTCAAGCGCGAGTGCCCCCTGGGGCATCTCAATTGCCTCAACCACATCGAACCGGCGCATGTGCTGGCCGAAGCGGCCCGACTACCGTTATGACCCGACCGATCTTTGCCACGCCGGACGACGCCGAACGCGCCTTCTACGATGCCCTGACGCGCGGCGATCTGGACGCCATGATGGCGGTGTGGGCGGAAGACGAAGAGGTGGTCTGCATCCATCCCGGCGGCGCGCGCTTCACGGGTCTGTCGGCGATCCGCGAGATGTGGCGTCAGTTGTTCGCCACCGACGTGAAGATCAAGATCCGCACCACCAACCCGATCAGAACGCATGCCATGCTGATGGCCGTACACTGCGTGCTCGAACATGTCAGTTTCGATGACGAACAGGCCGGCCCGCCAGTCATCAGTACCAATGTGTATGCGCGCGGCCCGCAGGGCTGGCAGCTCATCGTGCATCACGCCTCCCCCGCCCCCGACGGCAACGGATCGCTGGCGCAAGAAGCTCCGCGCATCGTTCACTAGAGAAAGGGCCGCCCGTGTCCTATCGATCACCGGCCTGGCTGCGCGGCGGCCATACGCAGACGCTCTGGCCACTGGCGCTCAAAGGTGCTGCGCCGGTCTTCTATCGCGAACGCTGGGATACGCCGGATGGCGATTTCATTGACGTCGATTTTCTGCCCTACCAACCCGGGCAACCGCTGGTCACCCTGTTCCACGGTCTTGAAGGCTCAAGCCGCAGCCACTATGCGCGCGCGCTGATGCGGGCACTCGGCCACAAGGGCTGGAATGGCGCCGTGGTGCACTTTCGCGGTTGCTCTGGAGAGCCCAACCGCCTGGCGCGCGCCTATCACTCGGGTGACGCCGATGAAATCGACTGGGTCCTGACGCGCCTGGCGCAACGTTTCGCCGACCACCGACGCTACGCCGTCGGCGTCTCGCTGGGGGGCAACGCCCTGCTGTGCTGGCTGGGCACCCGCGAGGCGGCGGCCCACACGCGTGTCGACAAGGCAGCCTCGGTCTCGGCCCCGCTCGACCTGACACTGTCCGGCTATTACCTGGAACGCGGCTTCAACAAGGTGTACACGCGACATTTTCTGCGCACCCTGCAGGCCGCTGCGCAGTTCAAAGCGCAGAACCATCCCGGATTGTTCGACGCCACACGGGCGGCGTCGGCCCGTACGCTGTATGAGTTCGACGATGCCTACACAGCGCCGATGCACGGTTTCGGCACGGCCGTCGAATACTGGCGGCGCGCCTCATCCAAACCGCTGCTGCGCGGCATTGCAGTGCCAACCCTGATCCTCAATGCGCGCAACGATCCGTTCATGCCGCGCGAGGTATTGCCCGGCCGGCATGAAGTGTCGCCCACGGTGGTGCTGGAACAACCGGCCGAAGGAGGCCATGTGGGATTTGCCAGCGGCCCCTTCCCGGGCCACATCGAATGGCTGCCGCGCAGGCTGCTGGCATTTTTCGAAGACGCCCGCTGAGGGCGCAGACGACGGCGGCGATGCCGCCCGTCATCACTCGCGGAAGTTGCCGAACTGCAAGGGAAAGTCGGTGATCGACTTCTTCAGGAAAGCGATGGCTTCCTGCAGCGTGTCGCGCTTGGCGCCCGATACACGCACGGTGTCACCCTGGATGCTGGCCTGCACCTTGAGCTTCTCGTCCTTGATCAGGCGGACGATCTTCTTGGCCAGTTCAGTATCGATCCCCACCTTCACGACCACCTGGCGCTTGACCTTGTTGCCGCTGATCTTTTCGATGTCCTTCAGCTCCATGCAGCGGATGTCGACCCCGCGCTTGGCGAACTTGGCGATCACGATGTCCCACACCTGATCGAGCTGAAAATCGTTATCGGCGAACAGCGTCAGCGTTTTGTCCTTTTCGGACATGTCGATGCGGGCATCCGAACCCTTGAAGTCGAAGCGGTTGCCGACTTCCTTGTTGGCCTGATCGATCGCGTTGTGGACCTCGACCCAATTGACCTCGTTGGTCACGTCAAAACTCGGCATGAGGCACTCCCTCTGAAAACGTGAATGCAAGAACACACGAGCCGGCACGCGCGCAGCGCGGTGCCGGCCCAGCCCGGGCAGCGCACGCCGTGACGGCGCGCGGCGCGACGCTCAGCCGTAATGGCAGACGTAGTGGTAGGGCACGTCCTTTACTTCGATGTCGAAGCTGGAATTGGCCGGCACATTGAAGGATTCGCCTTCGCTGTAGGTCTTCCATTCGGTCTCGCCCGCCATGCGCACGCGGCAGATGCCAGCCACGGTTTCCATGATTTCCGGGGCGCCGGTGCCGAAGGTCAGCGAAGCCGGCAGGATCACACCAACTGATTTCTTGGTGCCGTCGGCCAGCACCAGGGTGTGGCTCACACACTTGCCGTCGAAATACACATTGGCTTTCTTGACGACGGCGACATTGTCGAACTGGGCGTTCTGGCTCATGGACGATCTCGGGCTGCAAATGAAAAAGGGCCCCGGATTATACCCGGCGCCCTCGGCTGCCCCGCACATTGCAAGCGGGATATGCATCATGCGGGCCCATGCCCGCCGTGCATCACATGTGCATCATCTTGGCGATGACTTCCTTGGCCATGAAACCGAACATACCGAAACCCAGGCCCATGAACATGACGGCCGTACCGAACTTGCCGGCCTTGGACTCGCGCGCCAGGTTCCAGATGATGAACAGCATGTAGGCGATCAGGCCGCTGACGAAAAACTTCAGCGATAGATCTTCGAATTCTGCGATGGTAAGACCAAAAATCATGGCGGCGTTCCTTCAGGGCATGGAGTTGTCCGAAAACCGCTGCAGCCCAGAAAGCACGAACGGCCTTGGGACAAACCCAAGGCCGTCATTCTACAGAATATTGATGCAGCGCACTAACTCGTTAGATCGCGAACATTTATTTCACAATCCGTGTTAACGCACGCAATCAACACAGCATCGATCAGCCTGCCAGTTGCGCCACCGTGGCGCGGGCACCCTGCTTCATCAGGCTGTCCAGCGCCGCCGTCACCGCCTCGACGAAGCACGGCTCGGCCGCCAGGTCTTCGTTGAACACGCTCTTGATCGACAGCAGCGCGGCAACACGCTCGGCAGCCGTTTGCGTCGGCGTGCACAGGCTGGCCAGTTGCGCCGCCAGCGGATCGCGCACGTCGATGGCCTTGCCCTGCTCGTCCACGCCGCCGACATAGCGCATCCAGCCGGCCACGCCCAGCGCCAGGCATGGGAACGGGCGATCGGCCTTGAGGTGTGCGCGGATCGAATCAAGCATGCGCTGCGGCAGCTTCTGAGTGCCGTCCATGGCGATCTGCCAGGTGCGATGCTTCAGATTCGGGTTGCTGTAACGATCGATCAGGCGGTCGGCGTAGCCGGCCAGGTCGACGCCCTGCACTTTCAGGGTCGGCGCCTGTTCTTGCAGCATCAGGCGGTGCGCGGCCTTTTTATAAGCGGCGTCGGTCATGCAGTCGTTGATGTGTTCGTAACCGCCCAGGTAGCCCAGGTAAGCCAGGAACGAGTGGCTGCCGTTGAGCATGCGCAGCTTCATTTCTTCGTACGGCAGCACGTCCTTGACGAGCTCGGCGCCGGCGACTTCCCATTGCGGACGGCCGGCCACGAAGTTGTCTTCGACCACCCACTGGATAAAGGGCTCGCAAGCGATACCGACGGGGTCGGACACGCCCAGCGCTTCGGCGATCTCGCCCAGCGTTTCGACCGTGGCGGCCGGCACAATGCGATCGACCATGGTCGACGGGAAGCTCACGTTCTGCGCGATCCAGGCAGCCAGATCCTTGTCCAGCGCCTCGGCCATGCCCAGCACGGCATGCTTCACGACGTGACCGTTCTCCGGAATGTTGTCGCACGACAACACGGTGAACGGCGCCACGCCAGCCGCGCGGCGGCGGCGCAGCGCTTCGACGATGACGCCCGGCACGGTGCCCGGCGCGGCCGGATTGGCCAGATCCTTGGCGATACCCGGGTTGCCCTTGTCGAGCTCACCGGTGGCGGAAGACACGCAATAGCCCTTTTCGGTCACGGTGATCGACACGATCGCCACCTGCGGCTCGGTCATCTTGGCCAGCACGGCTTCGATGCCGTCGAAGGTCGGATGCAGCGCCTCGACCACGGTGCCGATCACGCGGATGGTGCTTTCGGTGGCGCCCTTTTCGAGCACGCTGTAGAGGTGCCCCTGCTCGCGCAACTGGGCGATCAGCTCTTCGCCGCCCACCAGATTGACTTCGCAGATCCCCCAGTCACCACCCTGGGCGTTGAGCACGCGGTCGGTGAGCAGGGATTGGTGTGCGCGGTGAAACGCCCCGAAGCCCAGGTGAACGATGCGCGACTTGAGTTGGTCGCGCGCGTAGCCCGGCATGGCCACTTGGGCCGGCAGGGCCGTATTGCTGATGTTTTTCATTTACGAACAGCTCCACTTGTCATGGGATGCGTGACAGGGACGGCGCGAGCCGCCCTGCCTCAAAAGAAGGAACGCCTGTCTCCTGCAGTGTCGTGCGCGTCGCGCGGGCGCCCGCAGGCGGCGCGACGAACCCGCGTAGCTTGCGCTTCGGCAGACCACAATTCAAATTGGTCAGACCACTTTCAGCTATCGGATTGATAAAAATCATACGGCGACCGTCACAATTTTGACAAGTCACACTACTGCTTCGCACGATGCCGCGCTACAGAGGCTTACGGTTGTTACCCGGTAACATTGCATTGCGGCCCAACCGAAACTCAAACTGTTCAGACCAATTTGCTAAAATACTGACCAGATCCATTACACTGAGCGCCGCATCCTTGTGATGCGAATTTTCTGGAGCTTCATCGACCAGCATGGACGACAACAAACGGCTCTACCAGACCATCGGCGAGCAACTGCGCAAGGCGCTGCAGGCCGGCATCTATCCGGTCGGCGAGCGGCTGCCGCCGGAACGGCTCATCGCGGAACAATTCGGCGTCAGCCGCAGCGTGGTGCGCGAAGCGCTCATCATGCTCGAGCTCGAAGGCCGGGTCGAAGTCCGCCAGGGCTCCGGCGTTTACGCGCGTAGCGGTGAGCACACCGACACGGCCGCCGACGATATCGGGCCGTTCGAACTGCTGCAGGCGCGCCAGCTTCTCGAAAGCAACGTCGCCGCCTTCGCCGCCACCCAGATCACCAAGGCCAATCTGGTCGAAATGCGTCGCGCGCTCGAACTCGAACGCCAGAACCTGGCCGACGAGAGCACCTCCGACGAAGCCGACGAGCACTTTCACCTGCTCATCGCCGAAGCCACCCAGAACAGCCTGCTGCGCGACCTCGTCCGCCAGCTGTGGGAACGCCGCGCCAACAGCCCGATGTGGAAGCAACTGCACGCGCGCATCGTGTCGCGCGACTACCGCGCCCGCTGGCTGGACGACCACAACCAGATCCTGCTCGCGCTGCAGCGGCGCGACCCTCATGGCGCGCGCCTGGCCATGTGGCAACACCTTGAAAACGTCAAGCAGTCGTTGTTGATCCTGTCCGATGTAGAGAACCCGGACTTCGACGGCTACCTGTTCGCGACCGACCCCGTCACGTGGGCGGAATCGCTCCCGCAAACCACACCCTGAGGAACATCATGGAACAAACATGGCGCTGGTATGGCCCCAATGACCCCGTCTCGCTGTCCGACGTCCGCCAAGCGGGCGCCACCGGCGTGGTCACCGCCCTGCATCACATCCCCAACGGCGAAGTCTGGCCGGTCGAAGAGATCCAGAAGCGCAAGAAGATCATCGAGGACGCCGGCCTGACCTGGTCGGTGGTCGAGAGCATCCCCGTGCACGAAGACATCAAGAAGCACGTGGGCGACTACGACAAGCACATCGCCAATTACTGCCAATCGCTGCGCAACCTGGCGACCTGCGGCATCGACACGGTGTGCTACAACTTCATGCCGATCCTCGACTGGACGCGCACCGACCTCGAATACGAACTACCCGACGGCTCCAAGGCCCTGCGCTTCGACCAGATCGCCTTCGCCGCCTTCGAACTGCACATCCTGCAGCGCAAGGGCGCCGAGGCCGACTACACGGCCGAAGAAATCGCCCAGGCCAAGACCTACTTCGACACCACGAGCCAGGCCGACAAGGACAAGCTCGTGCGCAACATCATTGCCGGCCTGCCGGGCGCCGAAGAAGGCTACACGCTGGATCAGTTCCGCGCCCGCCTGGCCGAATACGACGGCATCGACAAGGCCAAGCTGCGTGAGCACATGGCCTACTTCCTGCGCGGCATCGTGCCGGTGGCCGAAGAAGTCGGCGTCCGCCTGGCCGTGCATCCGGACGATCCTCCCCGCCCCATCCTGGGCCTGCCGCGCATCGTGTCGACCATCGACGACATGGAATGGCTCGCCACCACCGTCGACAGCATGGCCAACGGCTTTACCTTCTGCACCGGCTCGTACGGCGTGCGTGCCGACAACGATCTGGTCACCATGGCGCGTCGTTTCGGCAACCGCATCTACTTCACGCACCTGCGCTCGACCTGCCGCGAAGGCAATCCGCGCACGTTCCATGAAGCGGCGCACCTGCAAGGCGACGTCGACATGGTCGAAGTCGTGCGCGCCATCATCGAAGAAGAGCATCGCCGTGCCGGCAATGGCGATATGCGCCTGATCCCGATGCGTCCGGACCATGGCCACCAGATGCTCGACGACCTCAAGAAGAAGACCAACCCGGGCTATTCCGCCATCGGCCGCCTCAAGGGTCTGGCCGAAGTGCGCGGCGTCGAGACCGCCCTCAAGCGCGTCATGTTCGGGCAATAAAGCCGCGCCCGGCGCCGCGCTACCCGGCCCCTCCCACGGGATACGACGCGGCGCCAACGGGCAGCAGGCATGAAAAGGCCGGCCTCCATGCGGGGGCCGGCCTTTTTTTGCGGGTATTTTTTGTCTTGCCGAACGGCGCCCGGGCTTCGCCGCCACGACCAGCGGCCTCCAATGCACTCGAGGGATGACAGACGAAAAAAAAGCGCTACCCCAAGGCAGCGCTTTTTTTCATCGCGGCAGGCATGCCGCGGTACCACAAGAGAAGTGCCGGTACTCAGGCAGCTTCGACGCCCAGCGCCTTGACGGCGGCGGACAGGCGGCTCTTGTGACGAGCGGCCTTGTTCTTGTGGATGATCTTCTTGTCAGCGATGCTGTCGATCACGCTCACCGACTGCTGGAACACTTGTTGTGCAGCAGCCTTGTCACCCGCTTCGATCGCCTTGCGCACGGCCTTGACCGCGGTACGCAGGCGGGAACGCAGGCTGGCGTTGTGGTCGCGCGCTGCCAACGCTTGACGCGCACGTTTGCGGGCTTGTGCCGAGTTGGCCATATGACGATTCCGGTTCTGTTAAAACGAAAGCCCACGATTCTAATGGGCTCGAGAGCAAAACGCAAGGTATACCTGACACGTCCGTGCAAGTGCGCCTGGCGATCAGCAAGACCCGGCAGGATACCCGTGTTCGACGGCTTTCGCCATGCCGGGCGGGCGGGCGAAACCCGGTATCATGCCGGCCAACCCGCAAACTCGTACCAGACGGCGCCGTCGGCGGCGCCCACTCTCACGTGAATCTGCTCAAAGCACTGGCCACCATCAGCGGCCTGACCTTCCTGTCGCGCATTCTGGGGCTCGTGCGCGAAATGCTGATCGCAAGCCTGTTCGGCGCCGGCCTGTATACCGACGCCTTCAATGTCGCCTTCCGCCTGCCCAACCTGCTGCGGCGACTGTTTGCGGAAGGCGCCTTTTCACAGGCGTTCGTACCGATCCTGTCCGAGTACAAGAACAACCGCACGCACGAAGAAACCCGCGCCCTGGTCGATCACGTCACGAGCCTGCTCGGTGTCGTCGTCCTCATCGTCACCATCGTCGGCATGGTGTGTGCGCCGCTGGTGATCCATGCCACGGCGGGCGGTTTCGCCAAGACGCCGGGCAAGTTCGCCCTCACCGTCGAGCTGACGCGCATTACCTTCCCGTACATCTTCTTCCAGGCGCTCACCGCACTGGCCGCTGGCGTGCTCAATACCTGGAGCCGTTTTTCAGTGCCGGCTTTCACGCCGACCCTGCTCAACATCAGCTTCATCGTCATGGCGCTGTTCGCCGCGCCCTATTTCGACGAACCGGTACGGGCGCTGGCCTGGGCGGCCTTCATCGGCGGCGTCCTGCAACTGGCCTTCCAGTTGCCGTCGATGGCCCGCATCGGCATGCTGCCGCGCTTTTCGCTGCGCATCTCCGACCCGGGCGTACTGCGCATCCTGAAGCTGATGGCGCCGGCCACGCTGGGCGTGTCGGTGGCCCAGATCAGCCTGCTCATCAACACCAGCTTCGCCTCATACCTGCCCAATGGCAGCGTGTCGTGGCTCAACTACGCCGACCGCCTGATGGAATTCCCCACCGGCGTGCTGGGCGTGGCCCTGGGCACCATCCTGTTGCCGAGTCTTTCAAAGCTCAACGCCCAGGCGCGGCACGATGAGTTCTCCGGCATGCTCGACTGGGGCCTGCGCCTGGCGCTGCTGCTGACGCTGCCGGCAGCCGTTGCCATGGCCATCATCGGTGTGCCGCTGGTAGCTACCCTCTTCCAGCACGGCGCCTTCCACGCCGGCGACGTGCTGCAGACACGCATGGCGCTGGTCGCCTACGCCGTGGGCCTGTCTGGTCTCATCATGGTCAAGATCCTGGCGCCGGCGTTCTATTCGCGGCAGGACATCCGCACGCCGCTCAAGATCGCCCTGGTGACGCTGACCGCCACGCAGTTGATGAACGTACTGTTCGTCCTCGTCGGCCCTCTGCGCCACGCCGGCCTGGCCTTGTCGATCGGCCTGGCGGCCACGCTCAATGCCGCGCTGCTGTACCGTGGCCTGCGCGCCCGCGGCGCCTATGTCCCGGAAGCGGGCTGGGCGCGCTTCACCGGCAAGCTGCTGCTGGCGTTGCTGGTCATGGCGGCGGTGCTGTGGTGTGCCATGGGAACCGAAGCCAGTTGGCTGCAGGGCGCCACGCTCAGCCGCGTGGCCCGTCTGAGCATGGTCGTTGTGGCCGGCGCCGGGGCCTATTTTGTCACCCTGTTCGCGCTGGGCTTTCGCCTGCGCGACTTCCGCCGACGCGTGCTTTGAAGCGCCCCGGTGCGGCGTTCAGGCACCCGCGTTTGCATACACCGGCGCGGCGCAGGCGTGACAGCGTTTAGAATCGTGGCGGTGAAGATGCTCGAACGACTCCGCCGCAGCGCGGCCCTGCTCCTGTGCGCAGCCCTGGCGGCCTGCGGCACCACGCCGGATTACCCGCCCGCGCCGGATGGCTATTACCGCGTACAGACCGGCGACACCCTCTACCGCATCGCCGTCAACAACGGCCGTAGCGTGGCCGATCTGGCGCGCTGGAACGGCATCAAGGACACCAGCGCCATCGACGCCGGCCAGCTCGTGCGCATCGTGCCGCCCGCCGGCGCAACCAGCAGCGCCTCATCGTCGCGCGCCGCCGCTGCCCGTGCCTCGGCCAGCGCAATATCCGCCGGCAGCAAGCCGGCGCCCAAACC
>JASGFB010000045.1:0-33576 GCA_047605765.1 Rhodocyclaceae bacterium | reverse complement strand
CGAGGCTCTGGTGCGAGCGTTCGCCGGGCCATTACGACACTACATACCGGGGAATGGATGAATGCTTCAGAGTGAAAAGATGGCGCTCAGCGGCCAGGAACGGACCTGGCTGCCCACCTTCGGCAAGACGGGCAAGCTCAGGATGCGCTGGGCCACCCGCTTGAACCGCCATCGCTATGCACGGCTCGAAACGGCGTTCGAAGGCTTTGCGGCCACGCGCGTGCGCCTGCTGCAGGACTGGGCCGGGCACCTGTGGTCGGTGCTGGACGATAGCGCCGCCGAGGGTGCGCGCCTGTTTCCGTCCGCCACGCGCGCCTGGCTGGAGGACAAACGGGCGGCGCTGCCGGATGTCAGCGAATTGTTTGTCATCGATACCAGCGGGCGCGTGCTGGCGTCGACGGCCGAAGGGCGCACCGACGCCGCCGACCTCCTGCCGCGTGCGCTCGAAGCCGGCCTCAAGGCGCCGTTCCTGCATGGTCCCTATATAGACCCCGTCACCGCCCGCCTGCCGCGATCCACGTCCACCTTCCATGATGCCGTCACACTGATGTTCTATCAGCCGCTGCGGGCTGACGGCCGCGTGCTCGGTGCCCTGTGCGCCCGCGTGCCCAACGACGTGATGGGCGATCTGATCCAGCGCGAAGCCGGGCACATCTTTCATGAGTCCGGCGACAACTATCTGTTCATGGTGGCCTCGCAGTTCGATCCGTCGATCGCGCGCGGCACCGCGCTGTCGCGCTCGCGCTTCGAAGACAACACGTTCTCGCTGGGCGACAACCTCAAGCAGGGGGTGCGCACTGACTACGGCACCGTCAAGGTCAGCCAGCACACCGAATTCGAACTGGTCTTCAATGATCCGGCCACCGGCCAGTTGCACCCCGGTGTGCGCGAAACCATCGCCAAGGGACAGAACCTGTTCGTGACCTATCCGGGGTATTCGGATTACCGCCACATTCCGGTGGTGGGCAAGGGCGTCACCTTCCGCATGCCGGCATCGCCGGACACCTGGGGCATGATGTGCGAGGCCGATCTGGAAGAGGTCTATCGCTTCCGCAGCGTGTCGGTCCAGCTGCAACTGCTGTTCGCGCTGGTCTCCCTGCTGGCCTGGGGCGTTGCCCAATGGGTCGAATATGCCTGCGGCCTGGGCGGTCTGGCCTCGCTGGGGGTCGATCTGGCGTGCCTCGTCGTCGGCATGGGGGTGTTCCGCCTGTGGGGCGCGCGCCCGCTGGCGCGCCGCATGCAGCGCCTCAACGAAATGCTGCAGGCGCTGGCCGAAGGCGGCGGCAATCTCAGCGCCCGTCTGCCGCGCGCCGAAGGGCGGGCCGATGAAACCACGCTGATGGCGCAGTGGATCAACAGCTTCATCGACAACCTGGAGCAGATCATCCGCCGCGTCATCCGCACCTCGCACACCATCGACGATACCAATGCCGTGCTGCGCGCCGGCAGCGCGTCCACGGCGCAGGCTTCGCGGGAGATGGCCGAGGCCACGCGCGCCACCTTCGAGTCGATCCAGGAACAGGTTATCGATATCGAACACGCCGGCGGCGAGGTCGAAGCCATGCGCGGCGCGGTGGATGCTGCCAATGCGCAGTCGCGTGCCCAGTTCGAACTGATCAGCACGCGCAGCGACAGCATCCGCCAATCGGTCGGCCTGGCCACGCGCAGCATCCGCGACCTGGAGTCGAGCGCGCAGGAGATCGGGCGCATCGTCACCGTCATCAAGGAAATCGCCAACCAGACCAATCTGCTGGCGCTCAATGCCGCCATCGAAGCGGCGCGTGCCGGCGAGGATGGGCGCGGTTTCGCGGTGGTGGCCGACGAAGTCCGAAAATTGGCCGAGCGCACGGCGGTGTCGACCAAGGAGATCGAGAACATGGTCGGCGCCGTGCAGTCGCGCGCGCAGGACGCGGTGGGCACCATGGAAACCGGCATGAACGATCTGGAGGAGGGGCTGCAACTGGCCGCCAGCGCCGCCACCGACAAGCAGGACGTGCAGCACATCCTACAGCGCCTGTTCTCGACCATCGACGAGCTGTCCCATGCGGCGCAGAGCAACGGCGGCCGGGTCGAAGACATCGCCCGTTTTGCCGATCGCGTGCGCAGCGCTGTCGACGAGGCGAGCCAGGGTGCGCAACTGACCGGCAATGCGGCACGCGCGCTGGGCAAGCTGGTGGGGCAGTTCAAGGTATCGGACTAAGGGCAAGCGGGTGCCGTCGCCCGTCAGGGCAGGTCGCGTGCGACCTGCCCGCCGATGGGGGGCGCGCGACCCGCTGCCGTGCGGTTTTCGATCAAATGGGTTCCGGCATTTTTGATGTTTTTTTGTGAGTTTTTTCGTACGCGAACGGAACAATAAGCTTACGAATCAACTCTCAGCGGGGCTATGATCGCTGTTGTCCGTCACCTGCCCGTAACAGCCGCCCATGAAAGCATCGACTGCAGCGAGCACTTCTGCGGTATCCATCGAAAAACGCCTGGCTCTCAGTGCGCTGGCGGTACTCATTGTCCTGGGGGCGATGTGCACCCTCATCTACTGGAATAGCGTTCGCTACCAGGACGCCACCACCTGGGCCGAGCATACGCATCGCGTGCTGTTCAACCTGCGCGGGGTGGCCAATTCCTTCGAAGCCTCCATCGCCGAGCACCGTGGCCTTCTGATTACCGGTGACGAAGCTTTCCGCATCCGGCGCGATGTGGCCTTGAGCAGTGCGCGCGAAGAATTGGCGGTGCTGCAGGGCCTGCTGCTCGACAACAACGAACAGCGCGCGCGCGTGACGCGGCTGAGCGAATACCTGGACACCTACCAGCGGCGCATGCAGGCCGTCGTGCCGGCGGCGAGCTCGACCGACATCCGCCAGAGCTTCAACGGCGACAACGCCATCCGCTTCAAGGACGAGCTGACGCGTTTGCTTGCCGAGATGCGCCGCACCGAAGAAACCCTGCTCGAACAGCGCACTGATCAGGCGCAGCGCCAGTATCGGCTGGTCAATGGTCTGGTGGCCGCCCTCATTGCCGGGCTGATCCTGCTGGTGGCCGGCGTCAGCGCGCGGGTGACGGGCGATCTGCGCCAGCGCCGCATCATGGAAGATGCGCTCGAACGCGGCCGGCGCTTCGATGAAACACAGAGCCGGGCACTGAGCCTGTTCAACAGCACCACCGACCGCAAGGAGGTGATCGATGGCTTGCTGGCGCTGCTGACGGAACGCCATCCGTTCCCGACCGCCGCGTTCTATCGCTACGAGGAATGGGAAGGCGCCCTGGTGTGCGAATCCAGCCGTGGCGCTTCTCCCCAACTGGCGCAGCGCTGCGAACAGAACGGCAGCCTGCCGGGGCAGTCGCTGACCGACCGCAAGACGTTGCTGTTGCAACAGGCGCCTGGTTTCACGCTCGACAGCGGGATCGCCAGCTTTGCGCCGGCGGCCGTCGTCATGGTGCCGGTGGCGTATCTCGACCGTCCGATGGGGGTGCTGGTGCTGGCGGCCGGGCGCGCACTCGATGACGCCGACGTCGGCTTTGTCGAACGCACCTGCGGGCAACTCGGCGTGGCCCTGCACAACACCGGGCAGTACGACGCCATGCGCATCCTGTCGGCGCAACTGCGCCTGCGCAACGAAGAGGTGGCGTTCAAGAACGAAGAGCTCGAACACGCCAGCCGCATGAAGAGCGAGTTCCTCGCCAACATGTCGCACGAACTGCGCACGCCGCTGAACGCCATCCTCGGGTTTTCAGAGGTCATGTATGACGGCGTGCTCGGCGAGCTGACCGGCGAACAGCAGAACATCGTCAAGGACATCAACGACAGCGGGCGCCATCTGCTGTCACTCATCGACGACATCCTCGATCTGTCCAAGATCGAAGCCGGACACATGACGGTCGACCCCGAACTCATCGACCTGGCTGCGCTGCTCAACAACAGCCTGACCATCGTGCGCGAGCGGGCATCCAACAACCATGTGTCGCTGAAAGCCGATATCGGGCAGGAGATCGACCGCGCCGTCCTGGACGAGCGCCGCGTCAAGCAGATCGTCTACAACCTGCTGTCCAACGCCGTCAAATTCACACGTGAAGGCGGGCAGGTGACGTTGTCGGCGCATATCGTGCGGCCGGAACAGATCAACGCCGTACCGGCGGACGGCTATCGGGTGCTGCCGCTGCTGCCGCCCTTGCGCGAGCAGTATGTGGAAATCGCCGTGGCCGATACCGGCATCGGTATCGAGACCCAGGCGCTGGAAGATCTGTTCCAGCCCTTCACGCAACTGGATTCCGATCTGTCGCGCCGCTACGCCGGCACTGGCCTGGGCTTGTCGCTGGTGTTGCGGCTGGCACGCCTGCACGGCGGTTCAGTGGCGGTGCAGAGCGCGCCGGGGCATGGCAGCCGTTTCAGCGTGTGGCTGCCGATCCTGCGTCACGACGAAGCCAACGAACTGCACGTGCCGCGTCCGGCGCCGATGGTGCCGGATGGCCGCCAGGTGCTGGTGATCGAGGACGATCAGCGGGCTGCCGACCTCATCCGCCGTCAATTGGAAGAAGCCGGTTTCACGGTCGCCAACGCCGTGACCGCCGAAGATGCCCTGGCGATGGCACGCGCTACGCCACCGGCCCTGATCACGCTGGATATTCTGCTGCCGGGCATCGACGGCTGGGAATTCCTCGGCCAGCTCAAGAGCGAGCCGGCATTGGCGGGAATCCCGGTGGTCATCGTGTCGGTGGCGGCGGACAATAAGCGCGGTATTTCGCTGGGGGCGGCGGGGATCCTGCAGAAGCCCATCGGCCGTACCGAATTGATCGATACTATCGAAGCGCTGGGGTTCGCAGCCGCCGATCGCCGCTCGCGCGTGCTGGTGGTGGACGACGACCCCAAGGCAGTGGAATTGCTTGCCACCCAGCTCGAGAGCTCGCAGCGCTTTGAAGTGCTGCGCGCCTACGGCGGGCAGGAGGGGCTGCAAGTGGCCGACCGGGACGGCCCGGACCTGATCATTCTGGATCTGATGATGCCCGGCACCAATGGATTCGAAGTGGTGGAAGCCCTTAAGGCCGAGAACCGAACGCGCCATATCCCGGTCCTCATCATGACGGCCAAGCAATTGACAGCCGAGGACAAACGACGCCTTAACGGGGATGTGAAATCGATCCTCTACAAGGCGGATTTCAATCACGGCCGTTTCCTCAACGAGGTCCATCGCGCATTGAGGGAAGGCGGAGAGGGCAGGCTCTGATGGCGCGCATTCTGATCATTGAAGACAACCCCACCAACATGAAGCTGGCCAGCCTGGTCATTGCCAAGGCCGGGCATCAGGTGTTGAGCGCCGACACAGCGGTGGATGGCCTGGCGTTGATCGACGCCGAGGCGCCCGACCTCGTGCTGATGGATATCCAATTGCCGGGCATGGACGGCCTGGCCGCGACCCGCACCCTGCGCGCCGCACCCAAGACGCGCGACCTCAAGATCGTGGCGCTGACCGCTTTCGCGATGCCCGAAGACGAAGCCCGCATCATGGCGGCCGGTTGCAATGCCTACCTGACCAAACCGATCCGCTACAAAGAACTGATGACCACCATCGACACCCTGCTGGGCTCGCCCACGGCCTGACGGGCAGGGCGGCGGCGCTCGCCGCCGACAGGTATGCCCTTTGCTGTGCAGTGCCGCATAAAGAGGCGCGCCATGCCGGTTGCGCCAGCTTATGCGAGGACGCGACCCATGCATTGGTCCGATGCCACCCACTTTCTGTGCCTGCGTTTCGATGCCTGCGGCGATCTGGCCGTCTGTGCGCCCGCCTTCAAGGCCCTCAAGGCGGCTGGGCCGTCTCGCCGCATCACGCTGCTGACCTCACCGGCCTGCCTGCCGCTGGCCCAGCGGCTGGACGAAGTGGACAACATCATCCTGTATGACCCGCCGTGGTTGTCCTTGTCGAGCGAGCACGAGGCCATTGCCGACCGCCGCATGATCACGCGGCTGGACGCCCAGGATTTCGACGCCGCGATCATTTTTACAAAACGCGGCGAAAGCCCGCTGCCGGCAGCATTGATGTGTACGCTGGCGGACATCCCTCTGCGCCTGGGACGCGGCATCGAGCACCCCGGCGGCCTGCTGACCCACTGGCTGCGTGATACCCCGGCCGAGGACGGCGCCAGCGAGGCCCAGCGCCAGCTTGCCATGGTGCGCAGCATCGAGCGCGACGACAGCCAGCCTTATCCCCATGCCGCCAACGACGTCACGCTGGTGCGCGGACCGGTGGCGCAACAGGCCCCCCATGCCCGCGCCGCCCGCTAATGCGGGACGTTTCATCGTTTGCCCGACCCACAAAAAAACCGGCGCCTTGAGGGCGCCGGTTGCGTTTCTTTTCCGCTGAGGCGTGGCTGGGCAATCCAGCGCGCTAGGAACCTTCCGGCTTGAGCATGGCCGGCGCCCGCCGCGTCGCCGACTGCTGGGCGGGCTCGCCGTCGGCCCAGGCCGACAGGCAGGCCACCGCATACAGTACCGCCATGCTGCCAAGCACCAGGACGGTGTCTACCGCCGGGCTATGCTCGTTCTTGGCGCCGACCAGGGCCAGCGCGAACAGCACGATCACGAGGTGCGCGCAATACACCGGCAGCGAAGCCGCCCCCAGCGTGCGCAGGAAGCTGCCCTGCGGCACCCGCCGCAGCGTTGGGCCGAAGTGGGTGATCAGGATCAGCATGGCGCAGAAGTTGAGCATGCGCATCGGCCCCAGGTGCCACTTGTCGAACAGCGGGTTGATGAAGTCGTCGGGGATTACCTGGCCAATGGCATGGCGGCCGATGAACCCGGCCAGCACGATCAACCCGGCCGCCCACAGCATCCAGGCCGGCAGCCGGCCCAGCGTGGCCGGCGCGGTGACCGAGGTCGCGCCCATCCACAAGCCCATGATCCACAGGAACTGCCAGCCCAGGGTCTCGAACGAGCCCATCTCCTGGAACGGCACCGGCAGGCCGGTCGTGGCCACCGTGGCGCGGTAGACCAGATGGCCGAGGTCGAACTGCGCGGCGCACCACAATCCCAGGCTGACCAGCAGGATGCCGTGCCAGCCGTGGGTGAGCGCGCGCGTCAGGATCAAGGGGCTGACCAGCATGAACAGCACGTACAGCGGCAGGATATCCAGCAGCGGCGGGTTGTAGAGCAGGGCCAGGCCGCTCCACAGCGCGGTGTGCGGTTCCTTGAGGAAGAACGAGATCAGATTGGTGATGGCGGGTTGCTCGACCGCGATGCCGATGGCGGCGATGGCGGTGAACAGAAACACCAGCAGCGCCGCCTGGCACAGGTAGATCTTGACGGCCCGGCGCAGGAAGGCCTGCTGCATGGCGGGCAGGCCGGCCTTGAGCGCGCGCCGGCTGTAGATCATGCCAGCCATGAAAGCCGACAGGAACACGAAGCCCTCGGCGGCCGACACGAACCCGAAGGGCTGGCCGAACGGTTCGGCCAGCCGCGTGGGCAGATGGGTCAAGGTCATCAATACCAGCATCAACCCACGTAAAGCATCCAGCTCCGGTCGCCGGGTCATGGGGCACTCTCCAGGGGGTACTGCGTTTTTTTTGATATTGGACGCTGTTCGCATCGGCCGTTATAGGCCAAACGCTCACACGTCTGTCGGTCAGGGTGAAGTCACCTCGTTGACCAGATCCGCCTTGTCCTGGAAGGCGGTGACGTTGCCGAGCGTGGTCTGGGCGATGGCGTGCAGCGCTTCGCGCGTGAGAAACCCCTGGTGCGAGGTGATCAGCACGTTGGGGAAGATCATCAGGCGCGCCAGCAGATCGTCCTGCAAGGGGCGGTCGGACAGATCGTGGAAGAACACCCCTTCTTCCATTTCATAGACATCCAGCCCCACGCCGCCCACCTGGCCGCTCTTGAGGGCATCGATCAGGGCCACCGTGTCGATCAGCCCGCCCCGGCTGGTGTTGGCGATCACCACGCCGCGTTTCGTGCGGGCCAGCGAGGCGGCGCTGATGATGTGATGGCTCTGCTCGCTCAGCGGCAGGTGCAGCGAAATGATGTCCGCCGCGGCCAGCACGTCGTTGAGCGAGGCATAGGTGAAGCCGACTTCGGACGCGATCTTGGGATTTTCGTAGGGGTCGTAGGCCAGCACTTTCATGCCCAGGCCCTTGGCGATGCGCATGGCGCACTGGCCGATGCGGCCGGCGCCCAGCGAACCGAAGGTCTTGCCGTTGAGCGTGAAGCCTTCGAGCCCGTCGAGCGAGAAGTTCTGCTCGCGCACGCGGTTGTAGGCGCGGTGCGTCTTGCGCACCAAGGTCAGGATCAGCGCAAAGGTATGCTCGGCCACCGCCTCCGGCGAATACGCCGGCACGCGCGCCACCTTGATGCCCAGGCGCTTGGCCGCTTCGATGTCGATGCCGTTGAAGCCGGCCGCACGCAGGGCCACCAACCCGACGCCGAGTTCCGCCAGGCGCTTGAGGACATCCGCCGGCAGGCGGCAATTGACGAAGGGGCAGACAACGTCGAAGCCGTGGGCCAGCTCGACTGTTTTGTCATGGAGCCGCTCTTCGAAGAACACCAGTTCGTGGCCGAAACCGGCGTTGGCGGCGCTGAGGGATTGTTCGTCGTACGGGTGCGTGTCGAAAACCGCAATACGCATTTCAGTCTCCGTTAAAGCAAGGGGGATTCGGGGACGGCTCACCGGAAAGTCACCAGTGGGGGATGGGTTTACCACCATCGGGGGTAAAGTTCAGGCCGTCGGTCGCCGCGTAACGTAAATAGTTTTGCATAAGTAACAAATACGTTAAAAACCGATGCGTCTGACGATACACTGCTCGCATGCGCGTAAACCCAGAATACTCCTACGCTAAGACGCCGTCATGCCGACGAGCGGTGGAGGGCTTTACGCTCGTGGAAATGCTGGTCGCAATCGCCGTGATCGCACTGATCATGGCGATCGCCGCGCCCAACTTTTCGCACTACAACGCGGCCACGCAGACCTCCGCGGCTTCTGACGGCCTGGTACGGGCCGCCGCCCATGCCCGCGCGCTGGCCGTGCAATCCGGCCGCCGCACCACGCTGCTCATCAATACCGACAGCACGCCCTGCAGCGGCGCCGTGGCCTGGTCGATCGAACAGGACGGCGAAGCCATCGGTTGCCTGTCGAACGCCGATTTCGCCAAGCGCTACCGTGGCACGACGCTGTCCGGCAGCAGCGTGTCGATCGTTTATTCCCCCACCGGCATCGCCAACGAGCAGACCTCGGATCTGACCTTCTCGTTCAACGCCGGCTCTTCCACCACACAGGTACGCATCAATGCGGGCGGTACGTCCCAAGTCCTCTGAACGCGGCGCCAGCCTGATCGAAGTGCTGGTGGCGATACTGGTGCTGTCGATCGGCCTGGTCGGCGGCATCAAGCTGCAATCGGCGAGCCTGCGCCAGAGCGCCGACTCGCGCTACGTGGTGATCGCTGCGACCTACGCGCAGGATCTGATGGATCAGATCAGCTACGCCCGGCGCGGCGCCTCGGTGACGTATTCGCTGGCGCTGGACGATCCCACGCCGAGCAGCGGCCCCTTGCAGACCTGGGTCAGCAACCTCAAGCGCGACCTGCCGTCGGCGCGCGCCTCGGTAAGCTGCGCGTCGTCGGTGTGCAATATCGAAATCCGCTGGGTGCCGCCCAGCCATGACGAGGTGCTGGCCCGCTATGCCGTGCGTACCTGATCGGGCCGGGCGCCAGTCCGGTTTCACCCTGGTCGAGCTGATGATTGCCCTGGTGCTGGGCATGATCATCATCGGCAGTTCGGTGGCGCTGTTCATCAGCCAGCGCATGACCACCAAGCTGGCCTCGCAGATGTCGGACATCCAGAACGAAGGGCGCATCGCCCTCGACGCCGTCGCGCGCGATCTGCGGGCCGCCGGGGATTTCGGCTGCGCCCTGGCCGAGCCCCCGATCAACGCGCTGGTCAATACCAGCATCTTCGATGCGGCCGACGGCGGCGTGCGCGGTTTCGACAAGGGCGCCAGCCTCAATGGTTCCTCGCTGACCGGCGGCAGCACCGTCAGTGGTGCCAATCCGGCGTCCGACGTGTTGGTGGCGTCCGGTGTGTCGCGGGTGGTCACCACGCTGACCCAGGCCACGACGGATGCCGCCGACCAGTTGCTGGTGGTCGATTCGACGCCGTCGCTGGCATCCGGAGACGTGGCCATCGTCACCAATTGCATCAGTTTGTCCAAGTTTCAAGTGACCGGTTATAGCGTCAATTCCGACGGCAAAGGCGTGGTGACCCACGCGATTGCGACGACGCCGGCCACCCTCGGCGGCGGCAATACCAAGGCCGACCTGGGCTCGGTCTATCCGAGTGGCGCGACGGTCGCCAAGCTCGATACGCGCTGGTGGTTCGTCGGTCAGCCGACCGGCAAACCGAAGGGCTTGTATCGCGTGGATGCCGGCAGCGGTGCGCTGATCCTGGTGTCGCCGCGTGTCGTCGACATGCGCGTGCGCTACGAGGTGGACAGCGACGGCGACGGAATCGCCGATCAGTTCGACCGCACGGCGGCGCAGGTGTCGTCGTGGACCACGGTCACGGCGGCGGCCATCGAGCTGCTCGCCAAATCGCCCGACAACGTCCAGAACCAGGCTTCGCCCTATGTGTTCGGCGGCCAGAGCGTGACGCCGAGCGACCGTGCCGCCTATATGCCGGTGCGCGTCAACCTGGGGCTGCGCAACAAATGAGGACGCACGCAATGCACACGAAGAGGCAGGGCGGGGTGGCGCTGATCATGGCGCTGGTGCTGCTGGTGATGGTGTCGCTGCTGGCGGTGGTCGGCTTTGGTGCCGCCACCATCGAAGCCCGTGGAGCGTCTGGCTGGAGTGACCGCCAGCGTGCCTTCTTCCTGGCCGAAAGCGCCGGCAAGGAAGCCGAATCGGTGGTCGCTTCGCTGGCTACGTCGGCCGATGTGCTCACAGCCGTACGCAATCGTGGGACCGGTTTCTATGTGCGTGCAGACAATAACGTGCCCCTCTACAAACCGTGGCCCACCGATTCGTCGGTGGCCGCTTCCGGCATCGTCGATGGGGCCGGCAAGGCTTACTACATGGTGGTTTTCGAGGGCTACGCGCCGGCCCTCGGCGGTCAGTTGATCGGCAACAGCGGCGCTACGCATGCGGCGTCCACCGATCGGGCGCGGTTCACGATCTACGCCAGCGCCGGGGGGCTGCGTGGCGAGACCAACGTTGTGTTGTCGATGGCAAGGGAATACTGAGGTGAGACCTATGGCTTGGGGCCTGACAAGAAGATTTGCCGCCGCCTTGCTGGCGATGCTTCATCTGGGAGCGGCCATCGCACAGACCTGTTCGAACACCAGCACCACGACCACCACCAACGGCTTGGGCGCGGTGTTTTCGGTGTTCGATGGCGGCACCATCAACCTGAACGCCGACAATCTGTGCCGGCTGCAGTTCTTGGGCGGCGGGACCTTCAACGTATCGAAGTCCGGCCTGCAGAACATCGGGACCAACAATGGTGGCACCGGCTGCAAGGACGAGAACAGCAAGATCGTGACTGCCTCGGACAAGACGATCGCCCGGCGGACGCTGGACACTTTCCCGGACTTCACCGGCAGTGCCAACCCGATCAAGGACAACGATTCGACCGTCACCGTGCCGAAGGGCGATTACGCCTCGGTGAACGTCAACAACAGCAAGAAGGCGACCTTCGTTGCCGGCACGCGCATCAAGGGTGAGCTGACGGTGGACGGCAGCCAGGGCTCGGCCACGTTCGAGCCGGGCACCTATTACATCGGTTCGCTGGTGGTCCGTAACGGCGCCAAGATCCTGGTGTCGGGCAGCAGCGGGACGGTGACGCTCAACATTCGGGACACGCTGTCCCTCAATGCCGGCACCTGCGTGAACATCGTCGGCTCCGACTGTCCCGACAACCTGCAGACCTGGGTCAACAACTCCAATACAGCCAAGATCAAGACCTGGGCCGCCAGCCAGACGCCCGAGCGGCTGCAGCTCAACGTCTACCAGGGCAACTATGAAGCCCAGGCGCGCACCTATCTGTCGGCTGGCGTTTACATCGATAAAGGCAAGGCCGTCCTGAACGGGCAGCCGTATGTCTTCGTGGGTGAAATCCTGGCCGCGTCGATCGAAAGCCAGAACAACCCGGCCTATTTCATTTCCAAGGCCAGTGCGATGAGCACGACCACGACGACCACGACCAGCTCGAACAATGGCTACTACGCGTTGGCGCCAGCCGCCGTGCCGGCCCGTGCCAACGTGGGCGATTACGCGTTTCTTGCCACGCAGCGTGATGTGACGACCGACAACAAGGCCGGCACCTCGGGGCATCTGCAGGCTTATGCGCTGGCGGCGGACGGTTCGCTGGCCTCCGAGCCGGCCTGGGACGCGGCCAGCATCATGACGGCCGCCGATCGGCGCAGCCTGTTGCAGACGGTCAGCAGTACCGGTTCGGTGATTTCCCTGGCCACCGTGGACGCGGATGCCTTCGGCGCTGCGTCGTCCAAGTCGAACACGCTGGTCGAGACCATCATCAACCCGAACTACAACAACGGCGCGATGCTGGCCGGCCGGGCGGCGGATTCGCTGGTGGGGCGGCCGTGGCGCACCGCGCCGATCATCGTCGGCACCGCTGTGCTGTTTGCCGCCGACGACGGCATCCTGTATTCGGTGGATCGTCAGACGGGGGCGCTCAAATGGGGTTGGATGCCGCGCCAGGTCCTGCCGAAGACGGCCGATCCGAAAACCATGGCCGACGCCCACCCGTGGGGCCAGATCACCTCGGTCACCTCGGGCAACGCGACCTACATCACTGGTTCGATCCTGCAGGGTGCCGTGCATGTCTCGCTCAAGCTGAAAGCCGACGGCACCATCGATTCGGTCGCCTGGATGGATGACCGCACCGCCAGCGGCGCGACCTCGCCGTCGGCCGAATACGGCTCATACGGCGGTGCCGCGCCGACGCCGCCGGTGCGCCAGACCTCCACCGTCACCAAGGTGGCGTACGTGGTGAGCAACAAGCTGGTGATCCGCAACGTCGACAGCTCCGGTGCCACCGCCGTTGACGGCGTGACGCTGAGCAAGACGGTGACCAGCAACCTGCTGTACCTGGACGATTCGGCGATCTACTTCGGCGACAGCAACGGCGACATGCAGGTGACCAACAGCAGCGGCACGCTGGGCGCCAGTCCGGGCAGCATGGGGGCGAGCACCGTCAAGCCGATCATCAGCGTGAACGGCGCCTACCTGAGCGGCAGCGCGGGGGCCTACCTGGTGCTGCTGGGCCACACCACGGCGCGCGTCGCGGCCTTCAAGTGGAGCGCCGGCGCGTGGACGCGAGCCTGGTACGTCGGGCCGCAGGAATCATCCGGTGTCAGCATCGAACAACTGCCGGCCAATGCCACCATCACGGCCATGCCGACGATCACCGACGGCAAGGTGTTCATTCCGGTTACCGTGGTCGAGAGCAGTTGCGTCGTCACCGGCTACGCCTATGGTCCGATCAGCCTCGATTCCGGCGTGCCGACCCTGTCGGGCGTGACCTTCCGTGGCACGTCGGTGGGCTCGACGGTGTTGCAGCGCCTCGGTTCGGGTGAATCGCTGCGCATCTCGGTGGGCATGGTCGGCTCGCGCAGCTTCGTGTTCGGCCACGCCAACAACGGCGCCAGTGGTGCCAGCGCCGCCGCCGGCTGGGGCCAGTTCGAGTACACGCAGTCGAGCCCGCCGCGCCGGGTGAACTGGCGTGAGCTCACCAACTATTACTGAGAGGCAGCATGCGCAAGCCAGCAGGCGGTTTTACGCTAATTGAACTGATGGTGGCGGTAGCGGTGATCGGCATCATCGCCGCCATCGCCTTCCCCAGCTATCGGAGCGTGGTTCGCAACACGCGCCTGGGGCAGCTCAAAGAGGCGCTGATGAATGTCGGCAACAAGGCCGAGCGCAGCCTGGCCGCCACCAGCTACTACCCGGCGAGCCTGTCGAACGCCGACCTGCCGTATTCCGATCGCTTTGCGTATACGTACAGTGCCGACAAGACCAGCGACGCGACAGCCTACTCGGTGGTCGGCTACGACAGCCAACTGAAGGTCTGGGGCGGCCTCAACTCGCGCGGCCTGCAATGCGCCTGCAAGGATTGCTCGGCGCCGACCTCGTTCGGTTACACCACGACCACGGCGGCCGGCTGCCCGACCGGCACCAGCGCGTTCTGACGCCCACGCCCGCGGGCGTGGCGCTCAGGGCGTTTCGCCTTCGAGCACGAAACTGGCGGCGTCGTCCTGCGCCAGGACGCCGGTCAGCCACGGCATGACTTCGCGCAGCGTTTCCATCAGCTTCCAGGGCGGGTTGATGACGAACATCCCGCTGCCATACATCCCCATCGTATCCAGGCCGCGTACGGTCAGGCCGACGTGCAACCAACTGGCCGCGCCCAGCCCTTGCAGGCGGGCGGGCAGGCGGCGCGACTCCGGCTTGGCCAGCATCGGATACCACACCGCGTACACCCCGGTGGCGAAGCGGCGCAGGCTGTCGCTCAGGGCGTCGATCACCCGCGTGTAGTCTTCGGCCAGTTCGTAGGACGGATCGATCAAGGTAATGGCGCGCCGCGATGCCGGCGGCAGCAAAGCCTTGAGCCCGGCGAAGCCGTCGCCCTGGGTGATGATCGTCTGCTGCGCGGCGTGGCGCATGTTGTCGGCCAGCATGCGGCTGTCGCTGGAGTGCAGTTCGAACAGGCGCAGGCGGTCTTGCTCGCGCAGCGATTGCTGGGCGATCCACGGCGAGCCGGGATAGGCGCTGAGCGCATCGCCGTTGATGGCGCGCACGGCGTCCACGTATTCGCCGATGGCGGCGGGGGTGTCGGTTCGATCCCACAGGCGGGCGATGCCGTCGGCGTATTCGGCCAGCTTGGTGGCGTAGCCTTCCTTGAGCGCATACAGTCCGGCGCCGGCGTGCGTGTCGATCACCCAGAAGGGTTTGTCCTTTTGCCGCATGTGCTGCAGCAACTGCACCAGCACCAGGTGTTTGAGAACGTCGGCATGATTGCCGGCATGGAAAGCGTGGCGATAACTGAGCATGGTCCGGCGCCGTGGCGACGCGAGGGCAAAAGGCAAGGCGGCGATTTTACTGCTGTCCGCGCCCGCCACATGTTTCACAATGTCGGCATTTTCTTCGATATAGGCACGATGTGATCTGGCCCAAGACTGGAATCCGGCTCTGGCTGCTCGAACGCCTGATGCCCGGCGAGATGCAGCGCACCTTGTGGCTGGCGGCCGTCATCGGTTTTTTCGGCGCGCTGGCGACGGTGGCTTTCCGCGAACTGATCGCCTGGGGGGAGCGAACGCTGTACGGACAGGACGAAGGCCTGGTGCGGGCCGCCATGGACCTGCCCTATGGCTGGCGCATCGCGGTGCCGGCCCTCGGCGGCGTACTGGCCGGCCTGGTCCTGGCCGCCGCGCGGCGGCGCTTCGGCCCCAGCGCCGGCGATTACATGGAAGCCATTTCGCTCAAGGACGGCCGGCTGTCCACGCCGCAGTCGCTGATGCGCGCCGCCTCGTCGGTGCTGACCATCGTGTCGGGCGCGTCGATCGGCCGCGAAGGCTCGATGGTGCAGTTGTCCTCGCTGGTGGGCTCCTGGGTCGGCCAGTGGCGCGCCATGCCGGCGCCGCGGCGCCGGCTGATGGTGGCCTGCGGGGGCGCGGCTGGTATCACGGCGGCCTACAACGCTCCCATCGCCGGCGCCCTGTTCGTCGCCGAGATCGTGCTGCGCTCGATCGCGGTCGAAAGCCTGGGGCCACTGGTGGTGGCCTCGGTGGTGGCCAACGTCACGGTGCACGTGTTCTTCGATTACGGGCCGGTGTACCACATGCCCGATTTTCAGCTCGTCAGCCAGGGCGAACTCGTCTTGCATGGTCTGCTGGGGGTCGTGGCGGGGCTGGCGGCACCGTGGTTTCTGCGCACCCTGGAAGGTGCGCGCAGCCTGTTCCGGCGCCTGCCATGGCCCTTGCCGCTGCGCATGGCCCTGGGCGGTGCCCTGGTCGGGCTGATTTCGGTATGGCGGCCCGAGGTGTGGGGCAATGGCTACAGCGTGGTCAACGGCATCCTGGCCAGCCAATGGATGTGGCAGGGCGTGGCGGTGATCCTGGTGTGCAAGGTGTTGGCGACCGCCGCCACCACCGGTTCGGGCGCCGTCGGCGGGGTGTTTACGCCGACCCTGTTCGTCGGTGCCGCGCTGGGTTACCTGTTCGGCGACGCCGCGCATGCGTTGTGGCCAGCGCTGGCGCCGTCGCCGGTCTACGCCGCCATCGGCATGGCGGCCTTCCTGGCGGCCACCACCCATGCGCCGCTGATGGCGATCCTCATGATCTTCGAGATGACCGGCAACTACGGCATCATGCTGCCGCTCATGCTGGCTTCGGTGCTGGCGTATTTCGTGGCGCGCCTGCAGCGGCCGGCGTCGATCTACGCCGAAGCGTTGCGGCCGGACCGTGCCAGCGCCTTCGCCTACACGCCGGTCGAATCCGTACAGCGCCCGTCGCCGCCCACGGTAATGCCCGCCGCGCGCCTGGCGGATGTCGAGCAGGCTTTCGTTGCCAGCCGCTGGCAGCATGTGTACGTGGTCGATGCGGCAGGGCATTTCGAGGGCGCGGTGTCGCTGCACGACCTGGGTCCGGCCTTGAGAAGCGGGGTCGATCCGCAGGCCGATCTGCCGCCGGCCATGATCCTGCGCGGTTATCCGCGCGTGCGGCCGGACATGAGCCTGGGCAGCGCCCTCGGGGTGTTCGCCAGCCACCCCGGCGAACGCCTGCCGGTGGTGGACAGCGCCGGGCTGCTGCGCGGCTATGTGTCCAAGACCGATCTCCTGCTGATGCTGCAGGAAGGCGTCGCTCAGGGTTGAGGGGCTCAGTTTTGCTGGCGCGCCTCGCGCACCAGATGCAATGCCAGCCACGCCAGCGCCAGCGCGCCGATCACCAGCACACCCCACAGCAGCGCACGCTGCCAGGCGCTGGCCCGGTCGGCGGCGGTGAGGGCGTCGACGCGCTCCGGGCCGCCCAGCGGCACGGTTTCGGCCAGGGTCGCCAAGGGTAATGGCTTGGCCGGATCGACGATCGATGTGTTGGCCGGCAAGGCCGCATGGCCGGCCGCGCGGGCGCCCCAGGCCAGCACGAAGGGGCCGTTGCCGCGTGCATTGAAGACCAGTTCGCGCGGCGCGAACACCGCATACACCAGGGGCGCGCCAGCGCCCCAGCCACCGTCGCGCGCCTGCAACCGGACCGCCTGGATGGTCTGGTCCACCGGCAGATCGGCCGAATGCTGTTCGGCGTCGGGGCCGTTCAGGCGGTGCACCACGGTGAAGCTCAGCCGGCGCCACGGTGCCTTGGCGTCATCGCGCACCGACACCTCCATTGGCGCGAACGAGTTGGCACCGGCCAGGCGCACGCGCAGGGCGTTGACGGTGGCGGGGCGCGGCAGGCTGTATTCGATGTCGCCGTCGGCCAGCGTGCGGGCCTGCAGCAGTACCGCCGGCTGCTTGGCGGCGGGCGGTGCCTGATCGAAAAACCCGCCGGCCGCTGTCAGGGCGGGGGCTGCGCCCTCCAGGCTCAGCATCCAGTAGCGCCAGTCGCAGCGGCAGGCCAGATCGATGTTGTCGACGCGCAGCGTGTCCTTGCCCTAGGTGAGATCGGCCAGCGTGCCGCTGCCGGCATGCATCCAGGTGCGCAGATCGTTGCTGCCCATCACGCTGACGTTGGCGCGCCAGTTGGCCGGCGCGGCCTGCCAGGTGAAATGAAGGCGCGAGATGCGCGGACGCGGCGCCGCGCGGTTCAGTTCGAGCAGATAGGCGCGGCTGGCCTGGTTCATGTCCTCGGGCAGAACCACTTCGACGCGGCGCTGGTCGGCCTGCACGACCACGCTGCGCGCGGTGCCCGGCGCGGTGGCGGCCGGCAACTCGAACAGGGACAGCGGCACGCGTTCGACGTGCGCCGGCGCGGGCAGATTCATCCAGAAGGGCACGGCCTGCCCCTGGCTGTTGAAGACGCGCACATCGCGCAGATCGGGCCAGGCGGTGGCGCCGTAAAGTTGCGGCGGCAGGGTCAGCCGGTAGGCCGCCTGCGTGCCGTCGATGCCGGCGATGCGCATGCCTCGGGCAAAATCCTGCGGTGCCAGCGGGGCGTCCGCCGCCATGACACCGGCGCTTGTCGCCAGTGCCGCACACATCAGAACACATCGCGCCAGCAGCGCGCGCGGGGTAGGGGTCATGCAGCCTCCGTGCGCTGTTGCGGTCGACGCGGCGGCAACGGCGCCACGTAACCGATCAGCAATACCAGCAGCGCCACGCCGATGAAGGCAATGGCACGGGCCAGGCCGCCACCGCGCGCGCTGTCGACCAGGAACAATTTGAGTATCACGACGCCGAGCACGCCAGCGCCCACGGTCCACGCCGTGCGGCTGGCGCGGCGCCCCGCCACGACCATGATCGCCAGCGCAGCGACCGTCCACACCAGCGCCAGCGTGGTCTGGACGAGGCGCGAATCCCACAGCGACGTGGCAGTCCAGGCGATGTCATCGTAATGGGCCAGGGCGCGCAACAGCGCCCCATTGAGCCACCAGGCGCTCAGCACGGCCAGCAGCACGGTGCTGGCGGCACGCCCGGGCAGCAGACCATGGCGCAGCAGGCGGGCCTGCCACAGCCACAGCATCAACAGGCTCAAGGCCAGCGTTTCATCGAGTGGATTGACCAGGGGCAGGTAGTGCCAGTTCGGCAATTGGCCGTCGAGCTGATTGGCGAACCACAGGCCCAGGATGGCCAGCGGCAACAGGGGCGCCAGCCCGAACCCCCAGTAAGCCAGGCGTTGCCGGTGCAGCGGCCAGGGCAGACGCTCGAGCCCGGCCATGAGCAGGATCGGCACGGCGAAAGCCAGCTGGCGCAACGCAGCAGCCCACTCCTGCCAGCCCCAGGGCATGTGCGAGGCATACCAGCCGGCCTGGTACACCAGCAGGGCGATGGCGATCCAGCACACGCCGGTGTGGGCGGCGATGCGCCAGGCCTGACGCGGCAGATCGGCCTCTGCCAGACGCAGGATGCGCACCGCGCAGGCCAGTGTCAGCAGCCAGCACGCCAGCGCCGCCATGGGGGCTGTGGGCGCCAGGGGCGGCTCGCGCTCGGCCATGCTGGCGGCCAGCACGGCCGCCACGACGCCCCACAGCAGCCAGCCGGCATGACGCAGCGCGCGCCAGCCGCAACGTTCGCCGGCCCACGTCCATGCCAGGGCCGACAGCGCCATGATGGCCATGCCGACGAGCGGCGCCATCCCCGGCGTGTCGATCAGGCGGTGGCTGCCGGCCAAGGCGCACCACAGCCATGACGCGATTCCGCCAGCGCCCAGGATCAGCGCCAGGCCAGGGGCTTCGCGCCACTCGTCTTGGCGCGACCACAGCCAGCCAGCCGTCAGCGTGCTCAATGCCAGCACGCCGAAGACGAGGATCAGCGTGAGGGTGTCGAGCGGCCACGCCCCCAGCGCCGAGAGGGCGGCCAATACGAGCAACAGGCTGCCGCTCAGCGCCATGCGCCGATGGCGCTGGCCGAGGCCCGCCCAGGTTACGCCCAGGCCTTCGAGTGACCACGCCAGCGCTGTCCAGCGCGCCGCCAGGGCCAGCGGTATGGCCAGCGTTACGAAGCCGCCGCCCAGGGCGATGTACGACAGCGCCAGCGCGCGCCCCGGCGCCGGCTTGCGCCGCAGCAACCGGTGCGCCAGCGCCAGGTACAGCGCACCCAGCGCCAGGGCGGAGAAGGCCGCGCCCAGGGCCCATTGCTGGCCGTCCATCATCACGTACTGATAGCCAAAGGCCAGCAGCGGCGTGCCGAACACCAGGGTGCCGTCCACCAGCCCCCGACCCCGGCTGGCATGGCGCAGCATCGCCAGCGGCGCCAGCACGCCGAACACCACCAGGTTGAAGACCAGAAAGAGTTGGCAGCTCAGGTAGAGCGCCGGCGTATAGGCGTCTTCGCCCCACACACCCGCCACGGCGAACGTGAAGATGAAACCCACCAGATTCAGCGGCCGCCACAACTGCCACACGCTGACCGCCAGGATGCCGGTGGAGAGCAGCGCGTAATAGCCGAACAGGGCAATGTGGCTGCCGCCGCCGGTACTCAGCAGGACGGGCGCGAGATAGCCGCCCAATGCCGCCACCACGGCCAGCGATTGAGCGTTCTGCAGGACGGCGAGCGCCACGCTGGCGGCGCACACCACGACCAGCAGAACGAAGGCGGCAGCGAACGGCAGCAGGGGATACAGCCGCGCGCTGGCAAACACCGTGAGGTACAGCGCGCCGATGGCCGCGCCTTGCAGGATCAAGCCATACAGATGCTGTCGCGTGCGCAGGCGCCAGCCGGTAAACAGCAGACCCAGGCTGAGCAGCCCGGCACCGGCCAGGCGTATTTCGATCGATACCAGGGCATGTTCGACCGAATACTTGAACAGGTAGCCGATGCCGAAGAACAACAGCAGCGCGCCGATCTTGGCGAGTGGATTGCCCCTGAAGAACCAGCCGATCAGGCCGGACAGCGGGCCGGGTTCGGCAGGCGGCGCCGGTTGTGGCGGAGCAATGGCGGTGTCTGCCGTCGTTACCAGGGCTTGAGGCGCCGTCGTTTCAGTGGCTGGGGGCGCAACGGCGGGGGCTTCTTCGACTGTCGTCGGTGCTGGCGGTGCAGGCGCCGGGCTGACAGGCGCCACGCCGGTGGCGGCATCCACCTCGCGTGCTGCGGGGGCCGGCGCGGCACTGCCGGCTTGCAGCTCGGCCAGCGTCCGCTGCAGACGGGCGACTTCGTCCGCCGCCTGACGCGCCCGTGACAGCGCCGTGAAGGCAACGAAAGGCAGTACCAGGAAGTAAAAGGCTGCCAGAACCAGGCCCAGCAGGATCAGGGCGTCCACGTGCGCGGCTCGCAAGAACGGGGTGCGTCAGTGTAATTATGGCCGCGCGTGGCCGGGTTGACCTGAGCCCGGTAGGGCGACGTCCGGCGCGCGGACGCGGCCCTGAGGCGCTCTGTTCAATCCAGGCGCACGCCGGCGGCCTTGAGTTGCTCGACGATTTCGGGGTGCAGCGGCACGCCGGCTTCGAGGTTGCGGTGCGCCGCCTGCCAACCGCGTCCACCCGGTGCGTAGAACGGTTCGGGCACGCCGGCATGGGCGCCCAGGTAGTCCAGATAGGCGCTGACACGCGCATCAAAGGCGTCGGCCGGGCCGAAGGCGGCCACGTCCAGGGCGATGAAGATCTTGCTGGTTTCGCACTCCAGGCTGGTGCGCCCGCCATCCAATTCGTGGCCGAAGAGGCCGCCGCCCAGGGCTGCGGTCATGAATTCCATCATCAGCGCCAGCCCGGCGCCCTTGTGGCCACCCATCGGCGACACCGCGCCGGCGAGGATCGCCTTGGGGTCGGTGGTGGGCTTGCCGGTAGCGTCCACGCCCCAGCCGGCCGGCAATTCGCGCCCCTCGCGCAGCCACGTGGTGACTTTGCCGACGGCAGCCTGGCTCATGGCGATGTCCAGTACCACAGCGTCGGCGTTGGCGCGCGGGATGCCGATAGCGATGGGGTTGTTGCCGATCACCGGGGCGGCCGAGCCCCAGGCGGCCATGCTGTTGACCGCGTTGGTCGAGCACAGGCCGATCACGCCGGCCCTGGCGGCATGCAGGGCATAGGCGTGGGCGCGCCCCCAGTGCGTGGTATGGATGGCTACGCAGGCGCCGATGCCGAAGCGCTTGGCGCGGTCGATGGCGGCCTGCATGGCGGTGATGGCCACATAGCGCCCCGGGCCGTTGTGGCCGTCGAGCACGCACATGGCACCCAGATCGCGCGGCCAGCTCAGCGGCGGGTTGGGCTGGGCCCGCCCTTCGGCAAAAGCCTTGAGCAGGTTGGGCAGCATGCGCACACCGTGTGAGGGCGTTTCATGAAGATCGGCCTCGGCCATCACGCGCGCTTCGAGTGCGGCGATGTCGGCCGGCACGCCGTGCGCCTGCAGGGTTTCGGACAGCCGCTCACACAGGCGGTCGTAGGGAATGCGCAGATCCTGTTCACTCATGGTGGGGGCTTTTCTGTTCTGTAACGGTCAAGCTGGCTAGCTTAATGCCTCGCGCGCTTTACCGACAGGGGCGCCATCCGCCGCCAGGCGGGGTCGCCGACACACGTCGGGCCGTGCCCGGCTGGCAAGGGGGACGATATGTTTGTGCACGCGGGCAGGGGCGTGACGTGACGACGATTTTTGCGTGAGTTGCACGCAACAATTTGGCACCCCGCCAAGGCCTCAAGTGTGGTGAGGCGCTGCCGTTAATCGCAGATATCCCTTCGGTGAGTGGGCTGCAATGGATCATTCGCAGATGATGAAGGACATCAACTTCACGCAGCTGTTGGCGTTGAACGCGGCCTTCGACAGTGCCCGAGCGCAACGCCCGCTGGCGATGGCGCCGTTGCCATCGATGCTGGCGGCGGACTCTGTGACAGAGGGTGTCGAGTTCGACATGCTGGCCTTGCTTGGACACGTGCTCGACCAGCCGTCCGAAGAAGGATCCTGACGCATCCTGCCCACGCCGGCAGGCCGCAAACGCCCGCCACATGGGGCTTGCGGCAAATCTTGCCGGCCCGTGCCGGGGCTTGGACCCGTTGGCTATGTCCCTTACCGCCTCTCCCGTCAGGACGAGGCGCGCTTTCTTAAACCCGAATAACCGGGTCTTTCCGCTTTTATTCCGCGCGGCAGTTCTTGCCGCCCCGGCAAATAATCCTGCCCATCCCCCGAGGGGCATGGATCATGGCCGAAGAAAGCGATCTCGAGAAAACAGAATCAGCAACGCCACGGCGCCTTGAACAGGCGCGCGAAGAAGGGAACGTCCCTCAATCGCGCGAGCTGCAGACGTTTCTCGTCCTGTTGATCGGCGTCGGAACCCTGTGGATGTCGGGCCAGTGGCTGGCCTCGCACATCCTGCATGCCATGCGCAGCGGCCTGGTGCTGGAACGCCGCGACGCCATGGATACCGCCTCGATGTTCCACAGCCTCGGCACCCTGGCCAATGACGGCCTGTTGGCCATTGCACCGCTGATGGGCGTGCTGATCATCGCCGCCGTGGCCGGCCCGCTGTCGATGGGCGGCTTCAATCTGTCCGGCAAGGCGATTTCGCCCGACTTCAACCGCATGAACCCGCTGCAAGGCATCAAGCGGGTGTTCTCCATGCACGGCCTGGCCGAACTCATCAAGGGCGTGCTCAAGACGGCCGTCATCGGCGCGGTGGCTGCCTGGGTGATCTGGCATCAGCGCGACAACCTGGTCGGCCTCATGACCATGCCGCTGGAAGCCGGCCTGGCGCGTACCACGTCGGCGATCCTGATGGCCTCCATCCTGCTCGCCGCCAGCCTGGGCATCCTGGCCCTGCTGGACGTGCCGTTCCAACTGTGGCGCTACCACAGCCAGCTGAAGATGACCAAGGAAGAGGTCAAGCAGGAATCCAAGGAGCAGGAAGGCAACCCGCAGGTCAAGGGCCGCATCCGTGCCCGCCAGCGCGAAATGGCCCGCCGCCGCATGATGGATGCGGTGCCCAAGGCTGACGTGGTGGTGACCAACCCGACTCACTATGCCGTGGCACTCAAGTACGAGTCCGGCAAGATGGGCGCGCCGACCGTGGTGGCCAAGGGCGCCGACCTGGTGGCCGCCAACATCCGCAAGCTCGCTACCGAGAACAACGTGCCGCTGCTGGAAGCCCCGCCGCTGGCCCGCGCGCTGTTCGCCCACACCGACATCGGCCAGCAGATCCCGGCCGCGCTGTACACCGCCGTGGCCGAAGTCATGGCCTATGTGTATCAGCTGAACGACTTTCTCACGCGCGGTGGTCTGCCGCCTGAGGTCCCGCATGACCTGCCCGTGCCGCAAGACATGGACCCGCATGCAGTTGCATCTTCCAACGCCTCGGCGTAACCGCGATAGATAGCGAATCATGGCCCAAGCTAATCAACTCGATCTCCGCCAACTGTTCTCGCTGAGCAACATCCGGCAACTGGCAGCCCCCATCCTGGTGCTGCTGGTGCTGTCGATGATGGTGCTGCCGCTGCCGGCGTTCCTGCTCGACGTGTTCTTCACCTTCAACATCGCGATGTCCATGATCGTGCTGCTGGTGGCGATGTATACGCGCAAGCCGCTGGAGTTCTCGGTGTTCCCGACCGTGCTGCTGGTGACCACGTTGCTGCGTCTGTCGCTGAACGTGGCCTCGACCCGCGCGGTGCTGCTGCACGGCCACACCGGCCCGGACGCGGCCGGCAAGGTGATCGAGGCCTTCGGTCACTTCCTGGTCGGCGGTAACACGGCGGTCGGTATCGTGGTGTTCGTCATCCTTACCGTGATCAACTTCGTGGTGATCACCAAGGGCGCCGGCCGTATCGCCGAAGTGGGCGCGCGCTTCACCCTGGACGCCATGCCGGGCAAGCAGATGGCCATCGACGCCGACCTCAACGCCGGCCTCATCAACGAAAAGGAAGCCAAGCAACGCCGCTCCGACATCGCCGCCGAATCGGATTTCTACGGCGCCATGGACGGTGCCTCGAAGTTCGTGCGCGGCGACGCCATCGCCGGCATTCTGATCCTGGTGATCAACATCATCGGCGGCCTGATCGTCGGTATCGTCCAGCACGACATGGAGTTCGGCCGCGCGCTCAACAACTACACGCTGCTGACCATCGGTGACGGCCTGGTTGCGCAACTGCCCTCGCTGATCATCTCGACGGCCGCCGGTCTGGTGGTGTCGCGCGTCGGCGACGATGTGGATATCGGCACGCAATTCGTCGGTCAGGTGTTCAGCAACCCGCAGGTGCTGCTGCTGACCGCCGCCATCCTCGGCCTGCTGGGCCTGATCCCGGGCATGCCCAACTTCGTGTTCCTGCTGCTGGCGGCCAGCCTGGCCGGTCTGGCGTTCAAGCTCAACAAGCGTGGTCAGCAGGACGCCGAGGCGGCCGAAGAGAGCGCCGTGGCGCCGGAACAAGCGGCCGCCGCCAAGGCCGAATCGCAGGAAGCCAGCTGGTCCGACGTGACGGCGGTCGATGTGCTGGGCCTGGAAGTGGGCTATCGCCTGATTCCGATGGTCGACAAGGGCCAGAACGGCGAACTGCTCAAGCGCATCCGTGGTCTGCGCAAGAAATTCGCGCAGGACATCGGTTTCCTGGCTGCGCCGGTGCATATCCGCGACAACCTGGAACTGAAGCCGAACGCCTACCGCATCACCCTGAAGGGCGTCGAAGTGGGCAGCGGCGAGGCCTACCCGAACCAGCTCATGGCCATCAACCCGGGCCGCGTGGCCGGCAATCTGCCCGGCACGCCGACGACCGACCCGGCCTTTGGCCTGCCGGCGGTGTGGATCGAACAGAACATGCGCGAACAGGCGCACGCCCTGGGCTATACCGTTGTCGACGGCAGCACCGTGGTGGCCACCCACCTGAACCACGTCATCCTGAGCCATGCCTCGGATCTGCTGGGCCGTCAGGAAACCCAGCAACTGCTCGAACACCTGGCCAAGGATTCGCCCAAGCTGGTCGAAGACCTGGTGCCCAAGGCCCTGGCGCTGCACACGCTGCAACGCGTGCTGCAGTACCTGCTGGAAGAAGGAATCGCCATTCGCGACATGCGTACCATCATCGAAACACTGGCCGAACACGCCGTGCGCATCCAGGATCCGCTGGAACTGGCTGGCCGCGTGCGTATCGCCCTGGGCCGCGCCATCGTCCAGCAGCTGTTCCCGGGCAGCGCCGACATGCAGGTCATCGCCCTGGATCCGTCGCTCGAACGCGTGCTGCATCAAGCCATGCAGGCCGGCGGTGCCGACGCTGCCATCGAGCCGGGGCTGGCCGACACGCTGCTGCGTGAATCGGCCAGCGCCGCCCAGCGCCAGGAAGACCTGGGCTTGCCGGCGGTGCTGCTGGTGCCTAATTCGCTGCGCTGGCTGCTGGCCCGTTTTGTGCGCCGTGCAGTACCGAACCTGAAGGTTATTGCTCATTCCGAGGTGCCCGAGTCGCGCACCATCCGGGTCACTGCAGTGGTGGGAGGTTAATCCATGGTCAACGTCAGCAAATTCGTGGGCAAAACGGCGCGCGAGGCGCTTGCCCAAGTCAAGGCCGAACTGGGTGCCGATGCCATCGTGTTGTCGAACCGGGCGGTCCCCGAAGGTGTGGAGATCGTCGCCATGCCGGCCGAATCGATCGCCAGCCTGTCGGCGACGGTGCAGCAATCGCGCCAGCCTGAACCCGCACCGGCGCCGGTGGCGCCCGTGCCGGCGCCGATGCTGGCGCCGCGCCGCGCCGCCACACCGGCCGACGACGATTTCACCCTGACGCTGGGCCAGCACATCGCCCGCCTGGCGCGTGAGCAGGGTATCGAAACGCCGCGTGCGCCGCGTGAGCAGGCACACCACGCGCTGCCGGGCCTGGCCCCGCGTGCGCCGATGGCCGCGCCGGAACTGCGCACCGCCGCACCGCAGCGCCAACAGGCCATGGACATACAGGCCCCGATGCCGTCGCAGGCCGCCGCCGCAGCCGAGGCCAAGCTGGCCGCCCTGGAAGCCACCAACGCCCGCCTGATGGACGAACTGGCTTCGATCAAGGGCATGCTGGAACGCCAACTGGCCGGTTTTGCCTGGAACGAAATCACCCGCACCGCGCCGGCGCGCACCCAATTGATGAGCGAATTGCTGGAAGCCGGCTTCTCGTCGCAGCTGACCCGCACGCTGACCGAAGGGATCGATGGCGCCATGGACGTCACCGGCGCGCGCACCCACGTCAAGGGGATGCTCGAGAGCAAGCTGCGCTTGCTGGCCTCGGACGCCGACATCATCGACCGTGGCGGTGTGTACGCCATCGTCGGCCCCACCGGCGTCGGCAAGACCACCACCACCGCCAAGCTGGCGGCGCGTTGCGTGGTGCGCCACGGCGCCGACAAGGTGGCCTTGATCACCACCGACAGCTACCGGATCGGTGCCCACGAACAACTGCGCATCTATGGCCGCATCCTCGGCGTGCAGGTCTATGCCGTGCGCGATGCCGCCGACCTGCGCCAGACCCTGCAGGATCTGCGCGGCAAGCACATGGTGCTGATCGACACCATCGGCATGGGCCAGCGCGACAAGATGGTGATGGAGCAGGCTTCGATGCTGGCTTCGGTCGGCAACGTGCGCCGCCTGCTGTGCCTGAACGCAACGGTGCGTGGCGATACCCTGGATGAGATCATCCGCGCGTACGACGCCCCCAATCTGGCCGGCTGCATCCTGACCAAGCTGGACGAAACGGCCTCCCTGGCCCCGGCCCTGGACGCCGCCGTGCGCGCCGAACTGGGCGTGTTCTACGTGGCCACCGGCCAGCGTGTGCCGGAAGATCTGCACCTGCCCAACCGCAACTACATTGTTCACCGTGCCCTGCGCGAGGTGCCGGCCAAGTCGGCGCACAAGCTGGACAGCGCCCAGGCCGGGTTGATGATGAGCGCACCGCAGCAGCAACAACCGGGGGCGCGCGCATGATCGGTTCTTTCGACCAGGCCGCAGGCCTGCGCCGCATGTTCGGCGCCGACCAGGGCAGCGCGCTGGCTGCGCTGACGTGCGGGGCGGCCGCAGCGCGCTGGCTGGCGCGCCAACTGCATGAACGCGCCCGCATCGGCGAGCGTCTGCTGGTGCTGGAAGAATCGAGCGCTTACGGCAATCTGGCCGATCAGCTTGGCGTGCCGACGCGCTTCGATCTGCTGCAAGCCATCGAGGGCCACGTGCCGCTGGCCAGCAGCCTGGTGCGCGCCGAATCGGGCCTGACCCTGTTGCCGGTGTCGCGCGCGGCCCAGCTCATCGGGCGCGAACGCATGCTGGGCCAGCGTGCGGTGGAAGAGGTACGCCAGCTTTACGTGGGCGCCGACGTCACCATCATTCACGCCTCCGGCCATGATGCGGCCAGCCCCTCGTCACTGTGGCGGGCCGGCTGCGGGCGCCTGCTGGTGGTCGAACCGCGCATCGAGGCGGTCACCCAGGCCTACGCCACCCTCAAGAAAATGCAGGCGACGGCCGTTACGGGTCCCATGTGGTTGGCGATGACCGGAAATGGGAGCCTGGAAGGCTACGAACTGGTTGCCAACCTGCAAGGACTGGCCTGGCGCCAGTTGGGGATCGAGCTGCGCCGCGTCGAGCACGTGGGGCAGGCGCTGGCAAACCCGGCCGGCGCACAGGGCGATTTCATCGATCGCCTGCGCGACGCGGCCGCCGGCCTGGCGCCGCGGGCGGCCGCCACGGCCGCATGGGCATGATTGGCCCAAATACTCCGCGCTTATCCGCGCAATGCAAGGCTGAAGTGCCCTGCACAATGGCGGCAAAGGGACAGAAGTCCATCATTGGCATGAAAACCACGCGGTGCTTATAGGCATTGCAAGGGCATACAAGGCAAAATCCTACAGCCGTAGTATTTTCATGCTTATCGATGCGAGAGCCCATTCTCCTGTCAGGTTTCTTTGATTGGCGTGTTGCCAACGAGAGAGAACGATGTACAACGCCGCCGGAACACTAGATCGAGACCAGCTGATCACGCGCTATGCGCCGCTGGTCAAGCGTATTGCCTACCACTTGATGGCCAAGCTGCCCGCCAGCGTGCAGGTCGAGGACATCATCCAGAACGGCATGCTCGGTCTGCTCGACGCCATGGGGCGTTACGAGGAAGGGCTGGGCGCGCAGTTCGAAACCTATGCCGTGCAGCGTATCCGCGGCGCCATGCTCGACGGCCTGCGTGAAAACGACTGGTTGCCGCGCAGCCTGCGCCGCGAGATGCGCCGCATCGAAACGGCCATCCATACGCTCGAACAGCAGAAGGGGCGCCAGCCGACCGAACGCGAACTGGCCGAATCGCTTGACATGACGCTGGCCGAATACCAGAAGATGCTGCAGGAAGCGCGTGGCTATCAGCTCGTCTACTTTGAGGACTTCGGCGACGAAGAAGATGAGGACTTTCTTGAACGTCATATCGTCGGCGAGGCCAGCAACGATCCGCTCGACCTGCTGGAGGACCACAACATGCGCGCCGTGCTGATCCAGGCCATCGAAGATCTGCCCGAGCGGGAAAAAATGGTGATGGGTCTGTATTACGAAGAAGACCTGAACCTGCGTGAAATCGGTGAGGTGCTCGGTGTGTCCGAGTCGCGTGTGTGCCAGTTGCATAGCCAGGCCATTGCCCGTCTGCGTTCGCGCATCAGCAGCGGGCGCGACGCCGGGCCGGGCAGCGGCAAGCGGGGCAAGCGCACCCGCAATTAGAACGGCGAGCGCCGGGCAGGGCGCGCAGGGCTCGCAGACAAAGGAAAAACAATAAATGGATTTCGTCAGTCTGGCCGGTCTCTTGCTCGGCCTTTCGGCCATCATTCTGGGGCACATGTTCGAAGGCGGACATATTTCGTCCCTGTTGCAGCCGACAGCATTCTTCATCGTCGTCGGCGGCACCGTCGGCGCCGTCATGCTGCAGAGCCCCTGGAACACCTTCAAGACCGGCGTGCGTCTGGCCGCCTGGGCCTTCCGCCCGCCCATCGAACCGCTCGACGCCCTCATCACGCAGATCGTCACCTGGAGCGGCACCGCCCGCAAGGAAGGCCTGCTGGCACTGGAAAACAAGCTCAATACCTTGCCCGATCCGTTCATCCGCAAGGGGCTGCAACTGCTGGTCGACGGAGTCGAGCCGGAGCGGTTGCGCGATGTGATGGAGGTCGAGATCGGCGCCTGGGAGCACGAAATGAAACAGGCCGCGCGCATCTGGGACGCCGCCGGCGGTTATGCCCCCACCATCGGCATCATCGGCGCCGTCATGGGCCTGATCCACGTGATGGAAAATCTTTCCGACCCCAGCAAGCTGGGCGCCGGCATCGCCGTGGCCTTCGTGGCCACCATTTACGGCGTCGGCAGCGCCAACCTGGTGTTCCTGCCGATCGGCAAGAAGATCGCCGCCAACATCGCGCGCATGGTTGCCACCAAAGAGATGATCATCGACGGGCTGGTTGGCATCGCTCACGGCGACAATCCCCGCATCATCGAAAGTCGCCTGCAAGGCTACGTCAGCCAGGCCGAACGCTGAGCCGCACGGGCCGGTGCCACCCATGCCCGCGGCATCGGCGCCCCCGGGCGGCCTGTCCGCCTGCCGGCTAATCGGGTTTTCTTTGCGATAGGTCTTTATTTCTGATTGGGCCTTGGGGCATAGTCGCGGCCTCAAAATTCTTACAAGAACCCCATGCGGGTTCCGGGGCCCGTCATGATCACGACATCCGCCAGCACACCGCTGACCGTTACTTTCGTGCTGTACATCCTGGGCATGGTGGCGATCGGTTTCGTCGCCTATCGCTATACGCGCAACCTGTCCGACTACATCCTCGGCGGCCGCAGCCTGGGCGCCTTCGTCGTGGCGCTGTCGGCCGGCGCGTCCGACATGAGCGGCTGGCTGCTGATGGGCTTGCCCGGCGCGGTGTTCCTCCATGGCGTGTCCGAATCGTGGATCGCCATCGGCCTCACCATCGGGGCCTGGTGCAACTGGAAATGGGTGGCGGGGCGCCTGCGCGTGTATACCGAACGGGCGCACAACGCGCTGACCCTGCCGGATTTCTTCACCTATCGCTTCGAGGATGACAGCCGCGTACTGCGCATTCTGTCGGCGCTGATCATCCTGGTGTTCTTCGCGGTGTATGCCAGTTCCGGCGTCGTGGCCGGCGCGCGGCTGTTCGAAAGTACCTTCGGCATCTCGTACAGCACGGCCCTGTGGGTGGGCGCCTTTGCCACCATCATGTACACGCTGGTGGGCGGCTTCCTGGCGGTGAGCTGGACCGATACCGTGCAGGCCACGCTGATGATCGGCGCGCTGGTGATGACGCCGATCACGGTCATCTACCTGACTGGCGGACCGGTCAGCAGCACCGCGCTGATCCACCAGATGGATCCGTCGTTCTTCGACATGGGCAAGGGGGGCTCGGTAGTCGGCGTCGTTTCGCTGCTGGCCTGGGGTCTGGGCTATTTCGGCCAGCCGCACATCCTGGCGCGCTTCATGTCGGCCTCGTCGTACGCCGAAATCGCGCCGGCGCGCCGCATCAGCATGACCTGGATGGTGCTGTGCCTGGCCGGCGCCGTGGCGGTGGGCTTCTATGGCATCGCCTACTTCGCCCAGCATCCCGAGCAGGCGGCGCCGGTGACGCAACAGCCCGAGCGCGTCTTCATCATGCTGTCGCAACTGCTGTTCAACCCGTGGATCGCCGGCGTGCTGCTGTCGGCCATCCTGGCCGCCGTCATGAGTACGCTCAGTTGCCAACTGCTGGTGTGCTCCAGCGCCCTGACCGAAGATTTCTACAAGCCTTTCCTGCGTCCCAACGCCGGCCAGACCGAATTGGTGTGGGTGGGGCGCCTGACTGTGCTGCTGGTGTCCTTGCTGGCCATCGCGTTGGCGCGCAACCCCAATAACTCGGTGCTCGATCTGGTGGCCTACGCCTGGGGTGGCTTTGGCGCCGCCTTCGGCCCGGTCATCGTGATGGCGCTGCTGTGGCGCCGCATGACACGCAATGGGGCACTGGCCGGCATGCTGGTAGGGGCGCTGACGGTGGTGGTGTGGAAGCAGGGCGTGTTCTTTGGCGTGCGCCTGGTGCCCGAGTCGTGGCAGACGCTGTATGAAATCCTGCCCGGTGCGGTGCTGGCCACCGTGGCGATCGTCGTGGGTAGCCTGTTCGGGCGGCGTCCGTCGCCTCAGATGCTTGCCACGTTCGATGCCGTGGATGCTGAAATCCGCGCATTTAACAGCAAGTAGCAGTCTTTTAGCGGCCGCCGACGCCTCGTGCGCGGGGCGTTGCGGGGCCCGCCGCCATGCAAGGGTGGGGGCGCCGGGCCCCGGATGATATGATTCGCGGCGAAAAAACGGCCGAATCCAGACCCCGCCCCCTCCACCGTGCGCCTGTCAAAGCTCAAACTCGCCGGCTTCAAATCCTTTGTCGACCCGACCACCATCCTGGCGCCTGGCCAACTGGTGGGCATCGTCGGGCCCAATGGTTGCGGCAAGTCGAACGTGATCGACGCAGTGCGCTGGGTGCTGGGCGAATCGCGCGCCTCGGCCCTGCGCGGCGAATCCATGCAGGACGTCATCTTCAACGGCTCGACCACGCGCAAGCCAGTGCAGCGCGCCAGCGTCGAACTGATCTTCGATAACGCCGAGGGCCGTGCCGCCGGGCAGTGGTCGCAGTACGCCGAGATCGCCGTCAAGCGCGTGGCGGACCGTTCCGGCGGGTCGGACTACTTCATCAACAACGTCCGCGTCCGCCGCAAGGACATCATCGATCTGTTCCTCGGCACCGGCCTGGGCCCGCGTGCCTACGCCATCATCGAGCAGGGCATGATCTCGCGCGTCATCGAGGCGCGCCCCGAGGATGTGCGCGCGTTTCTCGAAGAAGCCGCCGGCATCACCAAATACAAGGAGCGCCGCCGCGAAACCGAAGGGCGGCTGTCCGATGCACGCGACAACCTGGCTCGCATCGAGGACATCCGCGCCGAACTGGGCAGCCAGATCGACAAGCTCTCGGCCCAGGCCGAAGTGGCGCGCCAATACCAGGGTCTGGCGGCCACGCTGACCGAACGCCAGCGCTTGCTGTGGGTCTTCAAGCGCGAAGGCGCCGCCGCCGAGCGCGACAAGGCCGCCGCCGGCATCGCCGAGATCGGCGTGCGCCTGGAGGCCGAAACCGAACGCCTGCGCCTGCTCGAAGACCAATTGCTGGTGGCGCGCGAACGCCACACACGGCTGTCCGACACCGTCGGCGTGGCGCAGGGTGATCTGTACGCCATCGCGGCCGAAGTCTCGCGCATCGAAAACGAACTCAAGAGCCTGCGCGATACCCGCGCCCGCCTGACCCAGCGCATCGATCAACTGTCGATGTCCGAAGTGCAGTGGCGCGAGCGTTCGACCCAACTGGCGACCGATCGCGAGCGCTGGGCGGAACTGCGTGAAGTCGCTGCCCTGCGCCTGGAGCAGGCGCAGCTTGAACTGGGCACGGTGCAAGAAGCACTGCCCGAACTGGAAGCGGCCCACCGCGGCGCGCAGTCGCGCCAGGAGCAATTGCGCCGCGACCTGGCGCAGGCCGAGCAGCAGATGCGCGTCGAAGACACCCGCCGCCAGGCCAGCCAGCGCGCGCTGGACGCGTTGGGCGGCCGACGTGGCCGCCTGGAGCAAGACCGCGCGCAATTGCCGGAAGGCGATTTCGGCGATATCGAAGCCATTGAACTGGCGGCCGAAACGCTGGCCCGGCAACTGGCCGACGCGGAGACCGAAGAAACCTCGCAGCAAGCCTCCCTGGCCGATTCGCAGGCACGCTTGCGGGCGGCTCAGGACGCCGAGCGGGTGGCCGCCCGCGCCGCCACCGAAAAACGCGCACGCCTCGACGCCCTGCAGGCGTTGCAGGCCAAACTGCGCGACGTCGGCGAAATGGCCGACTGGCTGCGCCAGGCCGGGCTGCACGATTGGTTGCCGCTGTGGCAGCACGTGACGGTCGACGCCGGTTGGGAAATCGCCGTCGAAGCCGTCCTGCGCGAACGCCTGGCGGCGCGCGGGCCGGTCGCCGAG
>JASGFB010000044.1:0-33806 GCA_047605765.1 Rhodocyclaceae bacterium | reverse complement strand
CCGGTGCGGGTGCCGGTGCGGGCGCTTCGGCCGGGGACGCGCCAGGCGCCTCGACCGTGACGCCCGCTCGTTTGAGCTGATCCAGGCGCTCGACTGCTTTTTCGATGATGCTCACGTCATGACCTCCTATCGTCCGATCACGGCAATGACGAGCGTGAGCGCGCCAAAGATGGCCGCCAGCGATCCGAGCGCGCCGGCGAATGCGAAGTGGCCCTGGCGCTCCTTGCGAAGACGGTCGGGGTTGGGCGTGAGCGAGACCGAACCGAGGATCGGCAAGCCGGTGAATTCGCGCAGCGCGCGGGTATCGAAGAAGGCCGGGCGGATCTGCGAGATGAGCAGCGAGAAGGCGATGCCGAAGAGCACCGCGACCACGCCCACCAGCGGCATGAGGAGCGAGCGGTTGGGCGAGGCTGGCCGGGTCGGCACCGAGGGCGGATCGATCAGGCGAAACTCGGCGACGCCGCTGGTGGCTTCCATCTCGACCGAGAGGGCGGCCGATTCGCGCCGCGACACCAGGGTGTCGTAATTACGCTTGTTGATGTCGTAGTCGCGATTGAGCTGCGCGTATTCCTGCTCGATCTGCGGCCCCATCTTCATGAAGTCGCGCAGTTGGGCCACCCGCGCCTGGTATTCGGCCACGCGCGTGCGCAGCGAGGCGACGTTCGCTTCGGATTCGTTGAGAGATACCTTCAACTGCTGGTAGACCGGATTGGAATTGATGGCCTGCACCTGGCTGCCGGCATTGCGGCGCGCACGGATTTCCTCGGCCCGTTGCGCTTCGAGTTGCGCGATGACACGACGCGTTCCGATGACATCAGGATGGCTTTCGGTGTACAGCCGCAGCAGTTCGTCGAGGTTCTTCTTCATCGACTCGATGCGGCCGTCGATCTCGGGAATCGAGATGCCGCGCGTGTCGTTGGGGTTGTCGGGCAGCACCACGGTTTCTTCGCCGGCCAACTGGCGGCGCAGCGCGTCACGCGCATTTTCCGATTCGCGCAGGTCGAGTTCGGCCTGCCGCAGCTTGGCCATGACATCGCCCATCTGGCCGAGCGCATCCTTGCCGCTGTCACCCAGCATGGCCAGGTTCTTGAGCTTGAAATCCTTCAGCCGCGCCTCGGCGTCATCCAGCCGCTGGGCGTAGTTCTTGATCTGGTCTTCGATGAAGCGGCGGGCCGAATCGGTGTCCTTGCGCTTATCGCCCAGGCCGGACTCGACGAAGATCGACACCAGCGACTGCACTACCCGCTTGGCGCGGTCCGGATCGCTGTCCATGTACGACAGCGTATACAGGTTGTCGCGGCCGGTGCTCTGAATGCGCACGCGCGAACTCACGCTTTCGATCAGCGCATCGCGCTGGGGCTTGTTGCTGGCAGCCAGATCGAGGTCCGCCATGCGGATGAGCTTCTCGATGTTGGGGCGCGAGATCAGCGTGCGCGACAGGATCGCCACTTGCTGGTTGATGTCCTGCGGAATGGCCAGACCCGCCATCAGGGGCGCGAGCACCGACTGCGTATCCACGAAGATGCGCGCCGACGCTTCGTACTTGTCGGGCAGCGTGTAGACCGCCACCGCACCGACGACGCCGACGATCCACGCCGCTGCCAGGCCCCACCAACGGTACGCCCAGGCGCCGCGCGCGTACCCCCACAATTGTCGCAACAACTCATCCATGTCGACTCACCCACGGTAAATGGCAGGCCGCCCCGGCATGGCCGGGCGACCGGTGGGCCCGCAGCGCCGCGCTCATGCGCGCGGCATGAAGGGCTGCGGGATGCGTGTTAGAACCAGCTTTGCGGAATGACCAGCACGTCGCCGGGCTTGACCTCGACGTTGGCGGATACGTCCCCGTTACGCAGCAGATCCTTGAGGCGAACGCTGTATTGCTTGTTGCCTTCGGAAGTGCGCAGGATGGTGGCGCGATTGCCATCGGCAAAGTCGGTGATGCCGCCGACGGCGATCATCACGTCGAGCAGCGACATCTTCTGGCGATACGGCAGGATCTGCGGCTTGGCCGCTTCGCCCACCACGCGCACTTGCTCGCTGTAGGGGCCGACGAAACCGGTGACGATCACCGTCACGACCGGTTCGCGAATGTACTTGGAGAGGGCTTTTTCGATGTCGCGCGCCAGCGTGCTGGCATCCTTGCCCATGGCCGGCAAGTCTTCGACCAGCGGCGTGGTGATTTTGCCGTCCGGGCGCACCGGCACCGAGGTCGACAATTCGGGGTTGCGCCACACGGCGATGGAGACCTGGTCGCCCGGACCGATGACGTAGTTGTAATCGGGCGACGATGCCGTCGCCGGCGCTGCCGGATACGTGGGCGCGCACGCCGCGAGCGCCATTCCCGCCAATACCGCCAGGCCCATGGCAAAGCCCCGAATGGAGCGCTTCAACGACGCAAACGACATCTCACACCTCCCTGACAGGTTTATTCGGCTCATTGCTTTCGTGGGCGAATGTTACCCGCAGCGCCCGAGGCGCCACGCGAAAAATCACACGCTTTCGCGCACGCTTTGCTGCGCCGCCCGCACGGGCACAGCGCCTCATCTAGATAAGAAACGCCGGCGCGGCCTCCGGCTTCTTCCCCCCCGCGCAGGTGGCCGCAAGCACCCACAACCAGACACATGTATGTGGCAGCGCAGCGTCACAGGCGTTCTTTATGGCAGATGAGGGCGCATGACAAGCCCTTTGCCCGAGAGGACGGCCACACCACTCGCCCCACTGTCGCCCAGCTTTACACCCTCCGCCGCCCCCCCCGCCAGACACCAAACAACCAATTGATTTATATGGATTTTTAAATCTGGCACGCGCTTCGCTTTACAGCAGCCAAGAACACTCGTCCGAATGCCCCGCCCGTGGGGTTTCGCCCTGAATGACTCTTTCAAGGAGAAAGTTGATGAACCTGTCATCTGTTTCGAAGTGGGCCCGTACCGCAGCGGTAGCGGCCACAATGTCGCTGGGCCTGGGCATGGCGACGCAAGCCTCGGCCATTCCCGTCTTTACGGTTGATCCGGGCGCACTGGGCAGCAGCCGCTCGCCGTTCGACGCGAACTTCATCACCGGCAACTCTTCGACGCTGCTGACGTTCGCCGATCCGGTGGGCGGCACGGTGCAGGGTACGGGTTGGATCAACTTCACGTCCTTCACCCTCAACAACGTGGCGATCGCCCCTGGCCTGACCGGCCTGGGTGTCGATTACTCGCTGTGGGCGACCTTCAGCTACACCACGCAACTGGTGTCGGGTACCTACGGCGCTCTCAATAGCTCGTATGTGGTGACGTCGCTGACGTTCAGCTTCTACGGCTCGCCCGGTCTGGACACGGTGTTCTCGCCGGCGGTTGTCGATCCCAATCCGGCGGGCGCCACGACGCTGCCGACGGCTCCGTCGGTGTCGGACGGCGACACGCGCCTGATCGGTTCGGGTGATTTGATCAACGGCGTAGCGGTGATCAATGCTCAAGGCGGCACGGGCATCAACACCCTGACCTCGCTGCTGCTGACGGCGTTTGGTGAGACCTTCTTCACCGATCCGGACCCGTTCTACACCATCGTGTTCTCGGAGTTCAACAATACGTCGCAAGGCGTGGTGCGCCAAACGGGGCCGGATGGCGTCGTCTATCTGGCGGTCGGCAACACCTCCGGCGGGGTGGACTTCAACCTGGTGCCGGAACCGGCCAGCCTGGCGCTGCTGGGCCTCGGCCTGGGCGCCCTGGGTCTGGCTGGCCGTCGTCGCCAAAAGACGCAGGCCTGATGCCTCAGCCACAGGGCTGAAAACACGGGCAATCAAGGCTGCTGCCGCGAGGCGGCAGCCTTGTTTTTTTGGGGCGCCCAGGCGCCCCGTTCGTCTCGGTGGCCACGCCCCGCGACAGACAGAACATAAAAGATCGGCGCGCCCATGCCGTCCCACCACAGCACTTTCTTCAAGAGCCTCGCCGAACAGGGGCTGGACTTCAGCGTGGACGCCGGCGACGCGGCGCGTGCCGCGCACAACGTCACGGCCCATGACAGCGCGGTGGTCGGCATTGTGCGCCCCCGTTCGGTGGATCAGGTCCGCACGCTGGTGTCTCTCGCCCGCGCGGCGCGCATGCCGCTCTACCCGGTGTCTACCGGCTTCAACTGGGGCTATGGTTCGCGATCGCCGGCGCGGGCCAATTGCGTGCTGGTCGAACTGGCGGCCATGAACGCCATCCGCAATGCCGGTGACATCAGCACGGCCAATCCCGTCGCGCTCATCGAACCGGGCGTGACACAAGGACAATTGGCGGACTTTCTGGCCGACCAGGTGCCCGAGGTGTACTTCAACGTCACCGGCTCGGCGCGCGAAACCAGCGTGCTCGGCGCATCGCTGGACCGCGGCGTGGGCTACTTCGGTCCACGGCGCGACGACGTCTTCGGGCTGGAGGTCGTCACCGGCACCGGCCAATTGCTGTATACAGGCATGCGCCGCCTCGGCGACGATTCCCCGGTGGCCGCCTGCCACCCCTACGGACTCGGGCCGCAACTGGACGGCCTGTTCTTCCAGGGTAATTTCGGCATCGTCACCAGTGCCTGCATCCGGCTGCGGCCACGCCAGGCCCGACATGTGGCGGTATCGATCGGCATCCCGCGCGAAGAAGATCTCCCTGGCGTCATCGATACGCTGGCCCACCTCAAACGCAGTGGCGCGCTGCCGGCGGTCACGCACATCGGCAACCGTGCACGCACCCACGCCACCCTGCACGAAAGCGTGGCGCGCTTCCTGGTCGATGAATGCGGCGTCTCGCCCGCAGCGTCCGGCAAGGAAGCCGACGCCGCCCTGACCCGCGTGGCCCCCCATCCGTGGACCGGCCTGGCCGGCCTGGCCGGCACGCACGCTCAGGTGCGCGCTTCGGTCAGCGCACTGCGCCACGCCCTCGGCGGCCGCGCCCAGGTGCGCGTGGTCACCGACGCCCTGCTCGACCTGGCCATCTCGATGCGCGGCCTGCTCAAGCATGTGCCGCCCTTGCGCGCGCTGGTGGCGGCGGCGGCGGCCACCAAGCCACTGCACGGTCTGGCCACGGGTATTCCATCGAGCATCGCGGTACGCAACCTGATGCTCAAATTCGGCAGTCCTGCCGACGCGCCGGTCGGCACACTGGACGGTTCGCGTTGCGGCCTGCTCTACATCAGCCCGGTGCTGCCACTGCGCGGGGACGCATCGGTGGCAGTGTTGCGGCGCCTCGACGCGGTGGCGCAGCGTTTTGGCCACACGCTGTACATCACGCTGAATATCGAGACCGATCTGACCCAGGTGGCCGTCATCAACCTGCTCTTCGATGCCAGCGATGCGGCAGCCACACAGCTCGCCCATGACTGTGCCGACGCGCTGCTGGCCGACATCGAGGCGCAGGGGCTCTCGGTCTATCGGGCGCGCGCCGACATGATGGCCCACATCACCGCCGACAGCCGCGGCCACTCGACGGTGTTCTGGGATCACGTGGCCGAACTCAAGCGCGTCTTCGACCCGCTGGACATCATCGCGCCCGGCCGCTACAACCGCGTGCAGACGGCGGATACGCCATGAACCTGCGCCACGCGATTCCGCTCGGCTTCCGCAATCTGTGGCGCAGCCCCGGCCGCACGGCGCTGGCCGCCATCACCATCATCTGCGGCATCACGGCGTACGTGCTGGCGGTAGGTTTCATCGACTGGATCTTCGTCGCCATGCGCGACAGCGTGATCTATTCCAACCTCGGCCACTTCCAGATCACGCGCACCGGCTACACCGAGAAAGGCCTGGCCGACCCCTATCGTTATCTCATCGCACCCGACACGCCGGCATTGCAAACAGTGCGCACACACGCGGGCGTGACCACGCTGGCGCCACGCCTGGCGGTGAGCGGACTGGTATCGATGGGAGAGGAATCCGCCGGGTTCCTCGGCGAAGGCGTGGATCCGGTGCGCGAGGCCCGCATCGGCCGCGAATTGAACATCGTCGCGGGACGCAACCTGGCGCGCCCGGACGAGGCCAGTGTGATCCTCGGCGAAGGCTTGGCGATAGCCATCGGTGCCCGTATCGGCCAGCGCATCGTGCTGCTGTCGCATACCGCCAGCGGCGGACAGAACGCGGTGGAATGCGCGGTGGTCGGCATCTTCTCGACATCCACCAAGGCCTACGACGACGCTTACCTGCGCCTGCCCCTGGCCCTGGCGCAGCAACTGGCACGCACCACCGGCGCCACGTCCTACGTCGGTTTGCTGGACGACACCGGGCAGACCGACGCCACCGTGGCCGCGCTGCGCGCGCCCCTGTCCCGCGCCGGGCTGGCCATCGTCCCCTGGTATGCGCAGGCCGATTTCTACACCAAGACGGTGGCGTTGTTCTCGCGCCAGTTGGCGGTGATCCGCGTGATCATCGCGCTGATCATCCTGCTGTCCATTGCCAACACCCTGTCGATGAGCGTCGCCGAACGCACGTCCGAGATCGGCACCACGCTCGCGCTGGGCACGCGCAGGCGCGACGTGCTGTCGCTGTTCCTCATCGAAGGCGTCCTGCTCGGCATCGGTGGGGGGCTCCTCGGCGTAGCCCTGGCCGCGCTGCTGGCGGCGCTGTTGTCGGCCATCGGCATCCCCATGCCGCCTCCGCCCGGTATGGCGCATGGCTTCATCGGGCAGATCCGTTTTTCGTGGGGGGTCGCTTTCGACGCCTTGCTGCTGGCGATGCTGACGACGCTGGTGGCCGGCCTGCTGCCGGCGTGGCGAGCTTCCCGCATGAATATCGTCGACGCACTGAGAAGCGGGCGCTAGCGCGTCGGCCTGCGTTATGTGCACACGAGTGTGCAGTTTGGCATGGGGCGAAACGAGCGCTCCGTATTTAATCCCGGTGGATGCGTTGGCCACCCATCGCCGCTGTGCCGCGGCAGTGCGCAACGCCCACAAGAACGCAAGGCACGAGACGAACGCAAGCCCCATGAGCAAGACACCGAGCCGCAATCGCCACGGGCATCGCCCACGCCCATGACGTGGACACTGGCCCTTCGCAACCTGTTGCGCCAGCCCGCGCGCTCGGCGACGACCCTTTTCGCCATCATCGTCGGTGTCGCCAGCCTGATTCTGTCCGCCGGTTTCGTGCGTGACATCGTGGCGCAGCTGGGAGAGGCCTTCATCAGTTCGCAGACCGGCCACATCCAGATCGCCAACACCGCGTATTTCGCCAGCAGCAACCGCGCCACCCGCGACGTGCTGCTGGCCGACGCCGCCCGCATTCGCGCCAGTGCCACGCAGGTCGCCGGCGTCAGCGACGTGATGGGTCGGCTGTCGTTCTCCGGCGTACTCAACAACGGGCGGCGCGATTACTCGGTGATCGGTTTCGGCATCGAGCCGACACGCGAGGCGGGCCTGGGCGACGGCATACAGATCGTCGCCGGCCGCAACCTGCGCGAGGGCGATGAATTCGGCGCGGTCCTCGGCGAAGGCCTGGCGCGCGCACTCGGCGTCGCCCCCGGGGAGCCGCTCACCTTGCTGGCGACGACGCCGGACGGCGCGGTCAATACGCTCGATCTGGAGGTAACCGGGATATTCCGCAGCTTCTCCAAGGATTTCGATGCCCGCGCGCTGCGCATTCCCTTACAGGCAGCGCAGACCCTGTTGGACACCGATAGCGTCAATGTACTGGTGGTGCGTCTGGCGGACACGGCAGCCACCGATGCGGCGGTCACGGCGCTGCGCGGCCGCTTGCCGGGCAACGCTTTATCGGTGCGGGCCTGGTACACGCTGTCCGATTTCTACGAGAAAACGGTCGCTTTGTATGAACGTCAGTTCGGCGTACTACAGTGGATCGTGCTGGCCATGGTGCTGCTGTCGGTGGCCAACAGCGTCAACATGAGTGCCTTTGAACGCACGGCCGAATTCGGCACCTTGCGGGCATTGGGCACCCGTAATCGGCAATTGCAGGGGCTGATCGTGTTGGAGTCGGCGGTGCTCGGTCTGGTGGGCACGCTGGCCGGGGTGGCGCTGGGTATTGGCCTTGCGCATGTCATCTCGGCCATCGGCATCCCCATGCCGCCTGCGCCTGGCTCCGATGTCGGCTATACCGCCCATATAAGGCCGGCAGCCGGAGACGTCGCGCGAGCGGCCGCCACGGGTCTGATCGCCACCGTGGCGGCAAGCCTGTGGCCGGCGGCCAAAAGCTGCCGCATTCCGATCACCGATGCTCTACGCCGTGCCATTTGATCGGAGGAGATGAATATGTCGCTGGACGCTGCGCCGCTCCCCTCACAATTGGGTGAAGGGTTTTCGCGGCTATTTGAAGTGGTGCCCGCGCTGACCGAAGCGTGCCGCGACGAAGTGTATTTCATTCGTCACGAGGTCTATTGCCGCGAACTGGGCTTCGAGCCGGTGCGGTCCGATCAGCGCGAAGTCGATGCCTACGACAAGAACGCCGTGCATTGCCTGATGCGCACGGCCGAAGTCGACGCGCGCCTGGTGGGATGCGCACGGGTGGTGCTGACGGCGGAGGAAGACCGCGACGCCCCCCTGCCGTTCGAACGCACCTGTGCCGAAGTGCTGGATCGCAGCATCATCGATCCGGCCACCTTGCCGCGCGAGCGCATCGCCGAAGTGTCGCGCCTGGCCATCATGAGCACTTTCCGCCGACGCAAAGGCGAGGCGAACACCGCCGGCACCATCCACGCATCGGACTTCGGTGTCGCCGGCCACCCGCGCTTTCCGTTCATCCCGGTGGGGCTGTACCTGGCCGCCGTATCGCTGGCCGCCCGCAACGGCATCGATTACATCTTCACGCTGACCGAACCACGCCTGGCGCAGCATTTCGCCAAGCTGGGGGTCAACATCGCCCCCATCGGGGCGACCGTCGAGCATCGCGGCGTGCGCGTCCCCTCGGTGATGAACATTCCGGAAATCATCGAGAACATCCGCCCCTCGGTGCAGCCGATGTGGCAGGCGGTCAACGCTCAATTGGACAATTATTTCGCGGCGATGAAGTCGGCGCGTGCCGCCAAGGTGTGCTGAGAGCGCTCAGCCGCGTTCGCTGGCGCGTGGCAGTGCGAGAAGAAACACCGTGCCACGGCCTTCGCGGGTCTGCACGTCCAGCGTGCCGCCCATGCGCCGCGCCAGTCGCGCGGCGCGTACCAGGCCCAGGGCACGATCGGTGAATCGTTTGCCGTAGGCGGAGAACGGCTGCAACACGTCCGCCAATTGATCGGCCGGGATGCCCGCGCCGGTGTTCCACACTTCGATACGCACCTGGTCGCCACGCCGGCGCGCGCCGACCAGCACGCCACCGTCCTCGGCGGTATCCACCGCGTGCGCCACCAGGATTTCGAGCAGCCGCATCAGTTGCGCCGAATCGGCCTGCACCGCCAGGCGCGTGGGCACGTGGCGCAGATGCAGGCTGCGGGCATGCGCCTCGTCGAGGTAGGCGCCGACGGCGTCTTCGAGCACGAAGGCCAACGGCACCGACCCCAGGATGAACGATTCGCGCCCGGCGTCCAGGCGCACCAGCGCCATGACCGCCTCGAATAACACCGATAGGGCGTCGGTCGACGCCTCGATGTCCTGCGCCAGTTGGCGCGCGTTGGCGGGAAGCGAATGGGTGCCGAGCGTGGCGGCGAACAGCGACAAGGCTTGCAGAGGCTGGCGCAGGTCGTGCGCCGCCGTCGCGATGAAATCATTGTCGGCCGCCATCGTGGCCGCTTCCGGCGACGGTGCCACGCGTACCGGTGGCGCCTCGGGTGGCGGCGCAGCGTCCATCACAGGCGCAAGGGAGGGTGCGCGCGCCAAACGCGCGGCCCACAGCAGCGCGCCCAGCAGGATGACAAGGGACAGCCCGCTGCCCCAGCCCAGATCGGCATGCGCCGCCAGCGCCAGGCCAGCCAGGGCGGCAATACCCAGCGCCATACCCGGCCGGCCGGCCGCGGACCGCTCACGCATCTTCGGACGGCATCGACAGATTCAGCGTCTGTCCGACCAGGATCGCCTGCGAGCGCGTCGACACCCCGAGCACGTGATAGACCGAGGTCAGGTGCATCTTCACGGTGCGTTCGGACAGATCGAGCTTCTTGGCGATTTCCTTGTTCGACAGCCCTTCCATCAGGCAGCACAGCACGCGCTCCTGCTTCGGTGACAGTCGCGGGCGCGGCTTGGCCTCTCCTGGCGCCGCCCGATGACGCTCGGTGGCGTCATCGAAGAAGCGTCGGCCCGACAGCAGCGTACGCACACCGTCGATCAGAGCCGCCGGCGCCAGCGACTTGCTGATGAAGCCCTCGACGTCGGCCTCGCGCGCCAGTTGGCGATAGATCGGCGCGTCCTGGCCGGAGAAGACGGCCACCGGGACGCCGGGCGCTTCCTTGCGCACCACGCCGAGCAGACGCAGGCCATCGCTGTCGGGCAGCTTCAGATCAAGCAGCACGAGATGGAATTGCTTACCGCTGCGCAAGGCCGATACGGCCTCTTGGGCCGAAGCGGCGCAGACGATTTCTCCGCCGGCCAGCAGCGGTTCAAGCATGGTGGACAACGCATGCTGCAAGAGCGCGTGGTCATCGACGAGCAGGATATTGCGCACAAAGGGATTCATCGCAGCGGCAGGCAGTTCCGTGATCAAGGGAGTAGTGCAATTCGCATGGGCGTGGAAACGGGCCCCCGCCCGAGCCACGCCTGCGGATGCGTCATGCACCCGCTAAGAATTTGCTGACTCAAACCACGCGTATTCTGTCATTTACATACCGAACATTCATAGTGATCGAACACACCCCGTCCAGCAAGAAACGGTACGGGTCTTCGAAATGACGCGCAGCAAAACAGGCAATGGTCCATGTCGGCGCCCGCGCCCGCCAAAAAAGTGCCCGTTGGGACAGGCTTTTGGCGTCATTTGATGTCTGCCGCACTGCAGCACCGACGTTTGTCGCCACGGGCGGCCCTATGTCGGCCGGCCAACGTGCCGATGTGCTTGCGCTACACTGCGCCCCGCATCACGCTTCCTTTGCTCCCGGTATGCCCGCCATGACTGAGATTTATGCACGCCCGGCCTTCGAGGCCAAGATCTGCCCCCCCGATGAATTGCCCCAACGCGCCAGCCAGTTGGCCCGCCCGCTGGTGTTCACCAATGGCGTCTTCGACATCCTGCATCGCGGGCACGTGACCTATCTGGCGCAGGCGCGCGCGCTCGGCGCATCGATGGTGCTGGCGCTCAACACCGATGCATCGGTCAAGCGCCTCGGCAAAGGCGACGATCGCCCCATCAATACACTGCTCGACCGGGCGGCAGTGGCGGCCGCACTCGATTGCGTCGACCTGGTGACCTGGTTCGACGAAGACACCCCCATCGAACGCATCCTGGCGTGCCGGCCCGACATCCTCGTCAAAGGTGGCGACTGGCCGGTCGACAAGATCGTCGGCTACACCGAAGTCCTCGGCTGGGGCGGCACCGTGCATTCCATTCCCTTCGAACACGAACGCTCGACCACGGCCTTGCTGGGCAAGATCCGCGCTTCCTGAGGGGGCTTGGCCGCCCGCGTAGCGTCACCGCCGCCTGAAAAACCCGGATCCAGGCGCGCAATCCTCAACTTTGCGCGCGTCGCGGCCGAAGTAGCACTGAAGGGGGCGGGAATGCATCCAGCGCGCAAAATCGGCACCAAAGTGCTAAAAACGAAAAAGGCGCGCCCGGCGATTGCGATTGTTCTCGGTCACATGCATCATCTTCACCCGATACCCGCCCGAAAGGGCAGTCGGCATGACATTTGCACGACGGAAGAGGTGCCTTTGCGGCGCATGAGACCGTGCGACCGGCGGTCCGCGACGAGAGCCGAATGCGTTGCCATGACGTGTGATTCGCAGGCAACATCAACCACCTCGCCCACGTACCGATGAACAGTCACGCCATGACACGCCCTCACCTTCACGCTGGTCGTCGGTACCGCCCTGTGCGGCATGCCTGCGCCGGTCCGTGCAGGTTGGCCATGGGGCATGTCGGGGCGAATCGCTAATCAACACCATGGCCGCCAATCCCCAACTCGCTTTGTCCGGTCTGGCCCGCGCACTGGTCCAGCACGGCAAGCTGCTCGAAGCCGATGCGGCTGCCTGCTCGGGCCCCACCACGCATCCGGGCGGCTTTGTCGGCGAACTCGTGCAAAAAGGCATGATGCGCGCCGCCGAAGTGGCGCTGTTCGGAGCCGAGACCTTCGGCTTCCCGATGCTTGATCTGGGCGCGCTGGACGATTCGATGGTGCCGCGCGATGCCATCGATGCCAAGCTGATGGCCAAGCACCAGGTGCTGGCCCTGGGCAAGCGGGGCAACCGCCTGATCGTCGCCCTGGCCGACCCGACCAATCTGCGGGCGCTGGATGAAATCCGTTTCCAGACCGGCATGGCGGTCGACCCGGTGGTGGTGGAAGTCGACAAGCTTGCCGGCATGCTCGGCAAGCTCACCGAATCCACCAGCACGGCACTCAACAACCTGTCGACAGGCGACGATTTCGACCTTGAAGGCGTCGTCGAGGGCATCGAGGCCGAAGAACAATCGACCGATTCACAACTGGATGTAGACGATGCGCCAGTGGTGCGCTTCATCCAGAAGATCCTGGTCGATGCCATCAACGAGGGCGCCTCGGACATCCACTTCGAGCCCTACGAAAAGTATTACCGCATCCGCTATCGCACCGACGGTATCCTGCGCGAAATCTCACAGCCGCCCTTGGCGCTGAAGGAGAAGATCTCGGCGCGCATCAAGGTGATCTCGCGCCTGGATATCTCGGAGAAGCGCGTCCCCCAGGACGGCCGCATGAAGCTGGTGCTGTCCAAGAGCAAGGCGATCGACTTCCGGGTATCGACACTGCCGACCCTGCATGGCGAAAAGATCGTCATGCGGATTCTCGACCCCAGCTCCGCCATGCTGGGCATCGACGCGCTCGGTTATGAACCCGACCAGCGCCGCGCCCTGCTCGAAGCCGTCGAACGCCCTTATGGCATGGTCCTGGTGACCGGCCCGACAGGCTCCGGCAAGACCGTGTCGTTGTATACCTGCCTGAACATTCTCAACAAGGCCGGGGTGAACATCTCGACGGCCGAAGACCCGGCGGAAATCAACCTGCCCGGCATCAACCAGGTCACCATGAACGACAAGGCCGGCTTGAATTTCTCCGCCGCCCTCAAATCGTTCCTGCGGCAGGATCCGGACGTGATCATGGTCGGCGAAATTCGCGACCTCGAAACCGCCGAGATATCCATCAAGGCGGCCCAGACGGGCCACCTGGTGCTGTCCACGCTGCACACCAACGATGCGCCCACGACGCTGGACCGTCTGCGCAACATGGGCGTGGCGCCCTTCAACATCGCCTCCAGCGTGATCCTGATCACCGCCCAGCGTCTGGCGCGCCGCCTGTGTTCGTGCAAGAAACCCGCCGACATCCCGATCGAGGCGCTCATCGACGCCGGCTTCTCAGAAGGCGATCTGGACGGCGGCTGGGTGCCCTACGCGCCGCATGGCTGTGACCGTTGCAAAGGCACCGGCTACAAGGGGCGGGTCGGCATTTACCAGGTCATGCCGATCAGCGAAGAAATTCAGCGCATCATCATGACCGGTGGCAATTCCATGGACATCAGCGCGCAAGCCCAGCTCGAAGGGGTGCGCGACTTGCGTCAGTCGGGACTCATCAAGGTCAAGCAGGGCGTCACCTCGCTGACCGAAGTCCTGGCCACCACCAACGAATAAAGAAATACGGATACGCGAAGCATGGCCACCGCAGCCCGCCCCATCCGCCGACAGGCAGATCAGAAAGACACCCTCTTCACCTGGGAGGGCAAGGACAAGTCCGGCAAAATTGTCCGTGGCGAAATGCGGGCGCAGACCGAAAACGTGGTCCAAGCCACGCTGCGGCGCCAGGGCATTTCGGTCACCAAGGTCAAGAAACGCTCATTCGGCCGGGCCGCCAAGGTCAAGGACAAAGACATCGCGGTGTTCACCCGCCAGTTGGCGACCATGATGCGGGCAGGCGTGCCGTTGCTGCAGTCTTTTGACATCGCCATCAAGGGGGCGGGCAATCCGGCGCTGGCGCGGCTGCTCAACGACATCCGCTCAGACGTCGAAACCGGCACCAGCCTGTCTGCCGCGATGCGCAAGCATCCCAAGTATTTCGATGCGCTCTACGCCAACCTGGTGGGCGCGGGCGAACAATCCGGCGCCCTCGAAAACCTGCTCGACCGCCTGGCGACGTATCAAGAGAAGATCCTGGCCATCAAGAGCAAGATCAAGTCGGCGATGTTCTATCCGATCTCGGTGGTCGTGGTGGCATCAGCCGTCGTGTCGGTGATGATGCTGTTCGTGATCCCTGAGTTCAAGAAGGTCTTCACCAGTTTCGGCGCCGATCTGCCCGCGCCGACGCTGTTGGTGATCGCGATGTCCGACTTCTTCGTCGAGCACGCCCTGATCATCTTTGCGACGCTGGGTGCCATCGTTGCCGGTCTGTTCTACGCCTATAAACGTTCGCCCAACATGCAGGCCACGCTCGATCGCCTGATCCTGCAAGTACCGGTGATTGGCGACATCATCCGCAAAGCGACCATCGCACGATGGACACGCACGCTGTCGACCATGTTCGCGGCGGGCGTCCCCCTGGTCGAAGCGCTCGATTCAGTCGGCGGCGCGGCCGGCAACAACGTCTATAAGGTCGCCACCCGCACCATCCAGAATGAAGTGGCCACCGGCACCAGCCTCACGGTGGCCATGCAGGGGGTCAATGTGTTCCCGCCGATGGTGGTGCAGATGATTTCCATCGGTGAAGAATCCGGCCAGCTCGACGGCATGGCCGGCAAGGTGGCGGACTTCTTCGAGCGCGAGGTGGACGACATGGTGGCGGGCCTGACACAACTGATCGAACCGCTGATCATCGTGTTCCTCGGCGTCATCATCGGCGGCCTGGTGGTGGCCATGTACCTGCCTATCTTCAAACTCGGTGCGGTCGTGTAAGCGATAATCCCGCCCTTGTCCCCGACTCACGACGGCGCCTGATGGCGCCGTTCTGTTGCCGGCGCCCACGGCGCCTTGCGAAAGCCTTCCATGATCGAACACCTGCACCACCCCGTCGTATTTGCCGTCGTCTGTGGCCTGGTCGGCTTGTGCGTGGGCAGTTTTCTCAATGTGGTGATCCACCGCCTGCCCAAGATGCTGGAGGCGCAATGGCAGGCCGAAGCGGCCGAGATGCGCGGCGAAGAGCCCCCGGTCACGCCGCGCTACAACCTCGCGACGCCGCGCTCGCGCTGCCCGCACTGCGGCCATATGCTCGGCGCCGCTGAGAACATTCCGCTCGTCAGCTACCTCGTCCTGGGCGGCAAGTGCCGTCATTGCAAGGCGCGGATCAGCCCCCGCTACCCGGTGGTGGAACTGCTCACGGCACTGCTGTCGGTCGCCGTCGCCGTACGCTTCGGCTATGGCCTGGCCGCCGCCGGCGGGCTGCTCTTCGTATGGGCCATGGTGGCCCTGGCATTCATCGATCTGGATACCTTCCTGCTACCCGATACCATCACCCTGCCCTTGCTGTGGCTGGGCCTGCTGCTGAATCTGTGGTCGGTTTTCGTCCCCCTGCAGGTGGCCGTGGTGGGCGCCATGGTGGGCTATCTCGCGCTGTGGGCGGTCTACTGGCTGTTCAAGCTGGTCACCGGCAAGGAAGGCATGGGCTACGGCGATTTCAAATTGCTGGGGGCCATCGGCGCCTGGCTGGGCTGGCCGACGCTGCCGGTGGTGATCCTGCTGTCGTCGGTGGTCGGCGCGCTCATCGGCATCGGCCTGATGGTATTCCGCCAGCACGGGCGCGAAACGCCGATCCCTTTCGGCCCCTATCTGGCCGCCGCCGGCGTGCTGGCCCTGTTCTACGGGCAATTTCTCGCCAGCCTGTTTGCCCCCCTGTGAATCACGGCGGCTTGAAAGCGGCCGCCGCGCCCCGATTTACCGTTCGTCACGCCAGCAAGGCCATGCGCCCGTTTGCCCGGCGTAGGCGATGAGTTAGACTTGCAAAGCCTTTCTGTCGCAGCGCAACAGAAAGGCGCTTTGTTTTTGTCGGAGGCAACATGCCGATTTACGCATACCGCTGCAACGACTGCGGTTTCCAGAAAGATCATTTGCAGAAGATGGCCGACGCCCCGGTGGCGGCATGCCCCTCCTGCGGTTCCGCCCACTACGCCAAGCAAGTGTCGGCGGCCGGCTTTCAGCTCAAGGGCAGCGGTTGGTACGCCACCGACTTCAAGGGTGGCGGCGGCGCCAAGTCGGCCAAGGCCGACAGTGGCGATGCCAGCCCGGCGCCGGCCTGCGGCGCGGGCTGTGCCTGTCACTGACAGGCTTCACGACGGCCCGCCGCGGGGGTGGGCCCGTTTTTGGACGACGGTTTGACTCGAAGATGAAGAAATACCTGATCACCGGTCTGCTGGTGTGGGTGCCGCTGGCAATCACGGTGTGGGTGCTACAACTGGTCGTCAGCACGCTGGACAAATCGCTCCTGCTTCTGCCCGCCGTGCTGCGCCCGTCGCAATGGCTGGGTTTCCAGGTCTGGGGCCTGGGCGCGCTGGTCTCGATCCTGATCGTCCTGCTTACCGGCGTGGTGGCTTCGAATTTCCTCGGCCAACGCCTGGTGCGCTTCTGGGAATCGCTGCTCTCGCGCATCCCTGTCGTCAAATCCATCTACTCGAGCGTCAAGCAGGTATCGGACACCCTGCTGGGGCCGGGCGGCCAGGCTTTTCGCCGCGCCCTGCTGGTGCAGTATCCCCGCCAGGGCAGCTGGACCATCGCGTTCCAGACCGGCGTGCCGGGCGGCGAAGTGACCGAGACGCTCGGCCACGACTTCGTCAGCGTTTATGTGCCCACCACGCCCAATCCGACCTCCGGCTTTTTCCTGATGATGGCCAAGGACGACGTGGTCGAGCTGGATATGAGCGTCGATGAGGCGCTCAAATACATCATTTCGATGGGCGTGGTGGTGCCAGAGCATCACAAACGCGTCCAATTGCCCACGGAAAGTGATCTGTGACGCAATTTCGGGCAAACTTACGCCCCATGAAAAATACGCGATTCGCCTCTTCCGGGCCGACACGAAATCCAGCGGGCTGAACGCCTGGCACGCGTCCAGCCCTCAACGTACGCCTCTGTACGATCCAGCGCCCCAGACTTTCGCGGATGCCTTCGCCCAGCGGCGGCGCATCCCTGGCGATTCCCTATCGCACCGCATTCTTCGGAGAACACCATGCGCACCACTTACAGCGGTCTTGTAAACACCGCTTACCTTGACCAGACCGTCACGCTGTACGGCTGGGCCCACCGTCGCCGCGACCACGGCGGCGTGATCTTCATCGACCTGCGCGACCGCGAAGGCCTGGTACAGATCGTGTGCGACCCGGACCGCGCCGAGACCTTCAAGGTAGCCGAGGGTGTGCGCAACGAGTTCTGCCTGAAAGTGGTCGGCAAGGTCCGTCGCCGCCCGCAAGGCACCGTCAACAGCAACCTCGTGTCCGGCGAGATCGAAGTGCTGTGCCATGAACTGGACGTGCTCAACCCTTCGGTGACGCCCCCGTTCCAGCTCGACGACGAGAACCTGTCCGAGACCGTGCGCCTGACGCACCGCGTGCTGGACCTGCGCCGCACACCCATGCAGCGCAACATGATGCTGCGTTACAAGACCGCGCGCGCGTTCCGCCGCTTCCTCGACGACCAGGGCTTCGTCGACATCGAAACGCCGATGCTGACCAAGAGCACGCCCGAAGGCGCGCGTGACTATCTGGTGCCTTCGCGTGTCCACGACGGCCACTTCTTCGCCCTGCCGCAATCGCCGCAGCTGTTCAAGCAACTGCTGATGGTGGCCGGCTTCGACCGCTACTACCAGATCACCAAGTGCTTCCGCGACGAAGATCTGCGCGCCGACCGCCAGCCGGAATTCACCCAGGTCGATGTCGAAACCTCGTTCCTGACCGAAGGTGAAATCGTCTCGCTGATGGAAGAGATGATCCGCACGGTGTTCAAGGAAGCAATCGACGCCGATCTGCCGAACCCGTTCCCGCGCATGCCGTATAGCGAAGCCATGGCGCGCTTCGGCTCGGACAAGCCGGACCTGCGCGTGACGCTCGAATTCACCGAGCTGACCGACGTCATGAAGACCGTCGACTTCAAGGTCTTCAATGCCGTGGCCAACAGCGAAGGCGGTCGCGTGGCCGGCCTGCGCATCCCGGGCGGCGCCGAACTGTCGCGCGGCGAGATCGACGCGTACACGCAATTCGTGGCCATCTACGGCGCCAAGGGTCTGGCGTACATCAAGGTCAACGACGTCGCGGCCGGCCGCGACGGCCTGCAATCGCCGATCGTCAAGAACCTCTCCGACGACGCACTCAAGACCATCATCGAACGCACCGGCGCGGCCAATGGCGACCTGATCTTCTTCGGTGCCGACAAGGCGAAGGTCGTCAATGACGCCCTGGGCGCGCTGCGCGTCAAGATCGGCCACGAAAAGCAGCATCTGGATGGGCGCCGGTGGGCGCCGGTGTGGATCGTCGACTTCCCGATGTTCGACTACGACGAAGAAGACAAGCGCTGGGTCGCCTGCCACCACCCGTTCACCAGCCCCAAGGACGAGCACCTCGAATTCCTCGAGACCGATCCGGGCAAGTGCCTGGCCAAGGCTTACGACTGCGCCCTCAATGGCTGGGAAATCGGCGGCGGCTCGGTTCGTATCAATCGTGCCGACGTGCAGGAAAAGGTGTTCAAGGCCCTGGGCATCGGTGACGAGGAAGCCCAGCTCAAGTTCGGCTTCCTGCTCGACGCGCTCAAGTACGGTGCCCCGCCGCATGGTGGCGTGGCCTTCGGTCTGGACCGCATCGTCACCATGATGACCGGCGCGGAATCGATCCGTGACGTGATCGCCTTCCCCAAGACGCAACGTGCACAGGATCTGCTCACGCAGGCCCCCAGCCCCGTCGACGAGAAGCAACTGCGCGATCTGCACATCCGTCTGCGCAACCCGCTCAAGGCTGAAGAGGCCTGATCACCGTTGCCCGCGATCGCGGGCCGGCGACAACGAAAAAGCCACGGCATGCCGTGGCTTTTTCGTTTGGGCCGAGTCACGCGCAGGTCGCCATTGCCCCGCGCGTGCCGCGCTCAGGACACCTGGCAGGCCAGGCCCTTGAGGTATTCACCCTCCGGCACGGCCAGCCCGATGGGATGGTCGGGCGCGGCGGACAGGCGATGAAGGATGCGCGCATCGACGCCGGCATCCACCGCCGCGCCGGCCACGATGCTCTGGAACAGTTCCTGACCGATGCCGCCCGAGCAGGAATACGTCATCAGGATGCCGCCCGGATTGAGCAGGCGGAAGCCGTGCAGGTTGATGTCCTTGTACGCTCGGGCTGCCCGATTGGCGTGGGCGGCGGACGGCGCGAACTTGGGCGGATCGAGCACGATCAGGTCGAACTTGCGCCCTTCGCTGCGCAAGGTGCGCAGCGCCTCGAAGACATCGGCCTCCCACCATTGGGCGCGTGCGGCCTCCAGAGTCGGGTTCAGTTCAACGTTACGCTGAGCCGTGGTCAGCGCCGGTTGCGAAGAATCGATCGACAGCACCGCGCTCGCCCCGCCGGCCAGCGCCTGCAGACTGAAGCCCCCGGTATAGCAGAAGCAGTTGAGCACCGACCGGCCGGCCGCCAGTTGGCGCGTCAGCAGACGGTTGTCGCGCTGGTCGAGATAGAAGCCCGTCTTGTGGCCGCCGACGACGTCGACCCGCATGCGAATGTCGTTCTCGACGATGCACAGCTCGTCCGGCAGGCTGCCGTGCAACAACCCCACGCGCGGCTCCAGGCCTTCGCGCACCCGCACGTCCGAATCGGACCGCTCGTAGAGGGCGGCGCAGCCAGTGGCCTGGATCAGCCCCGCCACCAAGGCATCACGCCACTTTTCGGCGCCGGCGCTGGTCAGTTGCAGCACCACCACATCGCCATAACGGTCGGCGATCACACCGGGCAACCCGTCGGATTCACCATGAATCAGGCGAACCCCGAGCTGCGTGCGCAGCGCCGGATGGGTCGTGCGGCGCGCGACGGATTCGGCGACGCGGCGCTTGAAGAAAGCGTGGTCGATCGACTCGGCCGGATCGAAGCTCCACATGCGGGCACGAATCTGCGAGGCAGGCGAAAACGCCGCCCGCCCGATCAGTTCGCCACGCGGATTGATCACGTCCACCGTATCGCCAGGCTTGGTGCGCCCGGCCACACGGTCGACCGTGCCCGCGAAGATCCAGGGGTGACGGCGCAGCAACGAACGCTCCTTGCCCGCCTTGATGGTTAATTCGGCCATGCCGCAAAGCCTGTCATGAACAAAGGCAACAATTCTACCGTAGCTGACGACAACTCCTTGCCACTGGCTTTGTTCTTGCTAGAACGGAACATACGGCGCGCGCGCCGGACTAACCAAGCACGTGCCTTCGTCGGCCCCAACCTGTCGAGAACTGCCCCATGCCTTCGGATATCCCCTCGCGCACCGCACCGGCCATCCTCGACTTCGAAGCCTCCGGCTTCGGTCGCGGCAGCTACCCCATCGAAGTCGGGTTCATCCTGCCCGATGGCGTCAGTTTCTGCTCGCTGATCCAGCCCGCGCCGGAATGGGCCGGCTGGGACAGCGGCGCCGAACGCATCCACGGCATCAGCCGCGAACTGCTCACGCAGCGGGGCCGCCCCATCGATGACATAGCCATACTCATGAACGAACGCCTGCGCGGGCTGACCGTCTATTGCGACGGCTGGGCGCACGACTACGTGTGGCTCAACCAGTTATTCGACGCAGCACACCGCGTGCCCGCCTTCAAGCTCGACCACCTGGCGAGCATCCTCCCCGAAGCCCAGGCCAACCGCTGGAACACCGTGCGCGACGAGGTCGAACGCGAATTGGGCCTGGCCCGCCATCGCGCCAGCAACGACGCACGCATCCTGCAGGCCACCTGGCGCCGCCTGCATGACACCCCGCTGCCGCAGGCCGCCTGAACGCCACGACGGTGGCTTAGCGGCGCGCGCGCTGCCATAATCCGGACGATGAAAATCCGGTTCACGAAAATGCAGGGGCTGGGCAACGACTTCGTGGTGATCGATGCGATCGGCCAGCATGTCGAGCTCACCGCCGAGCAAGCGCGTTTCCTGGCAGATCGGCGCTTCGGCGTCGGATGCGACCAGATCCTCATGGTCGAACAACCCACTCAGGGTGGCGTCGACTTCCGCTATCGCATCTTCAATGCCGACGGCACCGAGGTCGAACAGTGCGGCAACGGCGCCCGCTGTTTCGTGCGCTTCGTGCACGACCACGACCTGACCGATGCGCGCGAGATCCGGGTCGAAACCAAATCCGGCATCATCACCCCGCGCCTCAATGACGACGGACTGGTGACGGTGGACATGGGCGTGCCGACTCTGGCGCCTGCCCTGATCCCCTTCAAGAGCGATTCCGACGATCTGATCCAGTCGCTGGATGTCGCGGGCACGACGGTGGGCATCACCGCCGTATCGATGGGCAATCCGCACGCCGTCCAGGTGGTGGACGATGTCGATACGGCGCCGGTCGCCACCCTTGGCCCCGCCATCGAACATCACCCGCGCTTCCCGGCGCGGGTGAACGCCGGCTTCATGCAGGTCGTCGATCGCCGCCGCATCCGGCTGCGCGTCTTCGAGCGCGGATCAGGCGAAACCCTGGCCTGCGGCACCGGCGCATGCGCCGCCGTGGTCACCGGCGTCAGTCGCGGGTTGATCGACTCGCCCGCCACCGTGCACACCCGTGGCGGCGATCTGCTGATCGCCTGGGGCGGCCCGGGCACGCCGGTGTTCATGACCGGCCCGGCTGTCACCGTTTTCGAAGGCGAAGTCGTCCTGCCCTGAACCCGCCACGCGGTCGGCGCCCGCGCCGACGTCTCGACTCTTGCCGGGCCGCGTGCCCGGGGATTGACCGGAACGCACCATGCAAAAACAAGACGTTATCCAGTACCTGCGCAATCACCCCGATTTTTTCCAGGACAAGGCCGAACTGCTGACCGAACTGCAGGTTGCCCATCCGACCTCCGGCCAGGTGATTTCGCTGGGCGAACGGCAACTGCTGGCCATGCGCGACAAGCTCGCGCATGTACAGGACAAGCTTGGCGAACTGGTGGCCTTCGGCGAAGAAAACGACGTCATCTCGGCCAAGGTGCATCGCCTGGCGATTTCGCTCATGCAGGCCGGCGACTTCACCGCCCTCACCCGCCAGCTCTACCTGCATCTGCAGGATGACTTCGCCGTTCCCCACGTCGCATTGCGTGCCTGGGGTTTCGGCGTCAGCCACGTGGCGCCTGAATTCACCCCGCTCGACGAAGCGCTGCGCCCGCTGGCGACCGAGTTGCGCCGCCCTTACTGCGGCACCGCCGCCCGCCCCGAGCACAGCGCGTGGTTCGGCGAGATGGCGCCGCACGTGCGTTCGGTGGCCCTGGTCCCCTTGCGCCAGAACGATGCCATCGTCGGCATACTGGCCATGGGCAGCGAAGATACGCATCGCTTCTATCCCGACATGGGCACGCTGTACATCGAACGCATCGGTGAAATGGCGGCGGCCGCGCTACAACGGGCCTTGTCGTGAGCCCCCCCGAAGCGCCGGCAGCCGAGCCCGCCGCGCTTCACCCTGAGGCGCGTGCCTATCTCGATTACCTGGCCGGCCAACGACGCGCCAGCGCCCATACGCTGAGCAGCTACCAGCGCGATTTCACCCGCCTGCACGAACTCGTTCCCGGCCGCGCCCTGGCCGATCTGAATCCGCATGACATCCGCCGCTGCGCCGCCCGCATGCATGCCGGCGGCCTGGCGCCGCGCTCGGTGGCGCGCACCCTGTCGGCGTGGCGGGGCCTGTACCGCTGGCTGGTGCGCCAGGGCCGGCTGCAGGTCAATCCGGTCATGAACGTGCGCCCGCCGCGTGCCGCCAAACCGCTACCCAAGGTGCTGTCGCCCGATCAGGCAACGGCGCTGCTGGAAGACGCCGGCGACGGCACCCCCCTGGCGCTGCGCGACCGCGCCATGTTCGAACTGTTCTATTCCTCGGGGCTGCGCCTGTCCGAACTGGTCGGACTGAATGTGGAAGGCGCGCTGAGCGTGGACGGCGATGAAGTGACGGTACTCGGCAAGCGTGGCAAGACCCGCCGCGTCCCCGTCGGCAGCAAGGCTCGGCAGGCCCTGCAGGCGTGGCTGGCGGTGCGCGCACACGTGGCGCGTCCCGGCCAGACGGCGCTGTTCGTCAACCAGCGCGGCGAGCGCATCGCCGCCCGCAGCGTCGGCACGCGTCTGGCGGAGGCCGCCCGCCGGGCGGGCCTGCCGGTGCACGTGCATCCGCACATGCTGCGTCACAGCTTCGCATCGCACATCCTGCAATCCTCGGGCGATCTGCGTGCCGTGCAAGAGTTGCTTGGCCACGCCAGCATCCGCACGACGCAGGTCTACACCCACCTCGATTTCCAGCACCTCGCCAAGATCTACGACAGCGCTCACCCGCGCGCCAAGAAGCGCGGCTGAAGGCCGTCGGTAATCGGTCCCAGCCCCTGCGGGCAGTGCTACTTTCTTTTTCTAAATCGTTTTAGTATAACGATGCAGTTCCAATGACCGCATCACAAGGGAAGCACGCACATGTTTGCAGATCTGAAAGGCAAGAAAGTTCTTATCACCGGTTCGACCGAAGGCATCGGCTTTGCCACGGCGCTCGAACTGGCCCGCTATGGCGCCCACGTCGGCCTCAACTCGCACGTCGATCCGGACAACGCGCAAAAGCTCATCGGCCGCCTGCGTGAAGCCGGCGGCGACGGCGCGTTCTTCCGCGCCGACATCACCAAGACGGCCGAATGCGAACGTCTGGTGGCCGAATTCGTGGCTCACTTCGGCGGTCTCGACGTGCTCATCAACAATGCTGGCGGCCTGGCCGGCCGCAGCAATCTCGAGAACATCGACGACGCTTTCTACGATCGCGTGATGGACCTGAATGGCCGTTCGGTCCTGATGACGACCAAGTTCGCCATCCCCCACCTGCGGGCCTCGGCGCAGGCCAGCGGCACCACCAGCGCGGTGATCAGCACCGGCTCCATCGCGGCGCGCGAAGGCGGCGGCATCGGCGCCGGCATCTACGCCGCGTCCAAGGCCTGGCTGCACGACATCCATCGCAACTGGGTGAAGGAATTCACCAAGGACAGCATCCGCTTCAACATCGTGGCACCGGGTACCGTTGACACGGCCTTCCACGCCGACAAGAGCGACGAGCTCAAGACGCGTATTCGCGGCAGCATTCCGATGGGCCGTTTCGGCACCGTGCAGGAACTGGCGCCGACGTATGTGTTCTTCGCCTCGCACGCGGCCAGCGGTTACATCACGGGCCAGATCCTGGACGTCAACGGCGGCCAGATCTGCCCCTGATCGCGGCATGAGGGGTGCGCATCCCCTCGTCTCCCCGCCACGGGTCGGCGCCTCTCCCGCCGGCCCGTGCCATGCCAAAGCAATACCCGGGCACCGCCCATACATCTGTCCGCCGGCATGCGCGCAAGGGGGCGCGCAATGCGACAATGCGGTCGGCAGCGGGCCTTGGCCCGACGCGCTTATATTCCCCACAGAACGGAACGGACAGTGCGCAATCGCGGATCAACCATCCAGGACGTCGCCAAGGCGGCAGGCGTCTCGGCCTCCAGCGTTTCCAACTACCTCAACGGGCGGCACGACCAGATGGGCGCGGACACACGCGAACGCATCGCCCAAGCCATCGAAACACTGGGTTTCACGCCCAACAGCGTGGCGCGCCAACTCAAGACCGGGCATGCGCCGCTGCTGGGCCTGCTGGTCCCGACGGTTGCCAACCCCTTCTTCGGCGAGCTCGCCGTCGCCGTCGAGCAGGCCGCCAACCGGCGCGGTTTTCGCGTCGTGCTGTGCAACACTCTGCGCGACCCCCTGCGGGAACGCAGCTTCATCGAAGAACTGGTGGCCGGCGGCGTGCGCGGGCTGCTGGGCGCATCGGCGCCCGCCGACAGCTCGACCATCGACTGGCTGCGCCGCCGCGATGTGGCCTTCGCCGCCTTCGACATGCGCACCGCCGACATCGAGCCGGAGCACGTCGATATCGTGACCATGGATAACCAGCGCGCCATCGGCATGGCCGTCGAACACCTCATCGAGCAAGGCCACCGGCGCATTGCCTACGTGACCGCCGCGCCCCTCACGCCCAGCCGGCAGGCGCGCCTGAATGGCTACCACACCGCCGCCGCGCGCGCCGGCCTGGCGCCCACGGTCATCTCGCAGACGGCCAAGCCGGATCAGAGCGCCTATGGCGACGCGGCACTCGTCGATCTGGGCCGCGACGCCGCCCTGGCGTTCCTGGCACTGCCGCAGCGCCCCACCGCTACGGTGTGCATGAACGACATGCTCGCCATGGGCATGGCGGCGGCATTGCGTGAACAAGGCTTGTCGATCCCGGACGATCTGTCGATGGTCGGCGTGGACAACATCGCCATCGCGGCCATCATGAGCCCGGGCCTGACGACCGTCGCACAGCCCTTCACCGACATCGGCGAGGCGGCAGTCGAACAGATCGTGGGACGCTTGCGCGAACCTCAGCAACCGGGGCGGGAGACCGTGCTGGCGCCACGTCTGGTGATACGCGGCTCTACCGCCGTGCTGCGCGCCTGACGCTCAGTGGGCGGCGGCCTGGGCCGCCAGGGCTTCGAAACCGTCCAGCTCGGCAGCCGAAAATCCCGCCGCCAGACGCGCGTCGCGATTCATCGGCGGCCGCGGCGGCGACGCGCGGAAGCGCTCGATGAGGGTCAGGAAATACGCTTCCGGATCGCGCCCGGCGGCGGCACACGCCTGCCGATACCAGCGATCGCCAATCGACACGTGACCCATCTCGTCATGCAGGATGACATCGAGGATCGCCAGCGTCGGCTGGTCACCGATGGTGCGCAGCTTGGCCTGAATCGGCGGCGTGGCGTCCAGACCGCGCGCTTCGAGCAGCCGCGGCACCAAGGCCATCCGGGCCAGAAAATCACTGGCAGTCTGCACCGCCATGTCCCACAGCCCGTTGTGCGCCGTGAAATCGCCGTAGCGATAGCCCAGCTCGCCCAAGCGGGCACTCAGCATGCGGTAATGGCCGGCCTCTTCGTGCGCCACGCGCAGCCAATCGGACACAAAGGACGCGCCGGCGCAACCAAACCGGGCCACGCAATCGAGCGCCAGATTGATGGCGTTGAATTCGATATGGGCGATGGCGTGCACCAGGGCGGCATGGCCCTCGGCCGTGTGCGCGTTACGGCGCGGCACGCTGGTGGCGGCAACCAGTTCGGGGCGAACCGGCCGGCCCGGCACCACGATGGGCGGGCACTGAAAGGTATTGGCCAGCGCCAGATGGCCGGCATGCCAGGCATCCACCAATGCATCGACCGCGGCACACTTGGCGGCGGGGTCGCTGATCATCAATGCCACCAGTGCGCGTCCGCGCACTTCTGCCGTCGGGTCGAACCAGGTCATAGATTGGGCTGGGCGTTTGGGATCGGTCAGCACGAAAAACGCCGGGCGGGCGCATCCGCAAAACTATAGACGCCCCACAGAGGCGGCCATCAGTATTATCTGACAGAACCTTGCGACAGATCAGCTTGCGCAGCGCCCTGGACGACGCCCCGATGGGCGCTCACAACACCTTGAAGGCCACGATCGCCACCAGCGTCGGGCCGAGGGCCGCCGCCAACAATCCCAGCGGACTGATGGCCTGATCGGGGAAATAATTCTTCAGCATTGCAAAGCCCGCCGGATTGGGCGCATTGGCGATCACGGTGAGACCGCCGCCGGTCACCGCGCCGGCCACCAAGGCGTACTTGAAACCTTCGCCCACCCCTTCGACCAACGAACCCAGGTAAGTCAGCGCGGCATTGTCGGTGACGGCCGTCAGCGCCGTGGCGCCAAAGAAGAGGACGGTATCGTCCATGCCGGAGAGCAAGGGTTGCAGCCACCATTTCTGCAAACTGCCCAGGACCACCAGCCCGGCCAGGAACAGCGCCACCATCAGGCCTTCGCGCAGAATCAGACGATCCTGGTAACGCCCGTACGACGTGGCGAAACCAAGGAAGAGCAGCAGCAAGGCCATGAACACCACAGGATGGTGAGCGAACACCACCACGCCGGCAAGGAACAGCAGATGCACCACCATCATGGGCAGCGGCATGGCGTCTTCGCGGGCACCGGAAGGCGCTTCCAGCGCACGCAGCTCACGCGCGAACAGGGCCGTCAGCACGGCGGCGTTGACCAGCACGGCCAAGGCCGCTCGCCAGCCGAAATGCGTCAGCATGTAGGTGGTATCCCAGCCCCAGGTGCTGGCCACCATCAACACTGGCGGCGCGGCGAAGTTGGTCAAGGTGCCGCCGATCGAGACGTTCACGAACAGCACGCCGAGCGTGGCGTATTTGAGCCGGGTGGAAATGCCTTTCGAATAAAAGCGCTCGCGCAGCATGAGCGCCGCCAGGGTCATGGCGGCAGGCTCGGTGACGAAGGAGCCGAGCAGGGGCACCAGCGACAGCATCACAAAGAACAGCGCCAGCGTGCGCGGCAGGGGCAACAGCCCGGCCACCAAGCCGACCAGCTTGCGGCAAAAGAAGATCACGGGTTTGGACGCAGCGATCACCATGATCGCAAAGACGAACATCGGCTCGGTGAAGTTGAGCCCCTCAAGATGGGCAATGGCTTTATCGACGCCCAACATGAGAGACATGGCAACCACGAGCACAAGCGCCCAAATGCCGAACACCGCCTCGACCTCGCCAAGAAAATCCAGCAATCCGCTGTGAGCAGGACATTTGTGAGCGAGGGATTCGAAGCGCGAGGCAAGAAAGGTATGGGCAATGGCCAGCGCGAAAAGAACGGAGGCCAGAATTTCGATGGTGTGAGTCATGCAATGACTTTCGGCTATGCGTGAAAGCGACCTACCAGATTAACTGAAAGGCGCACACGGCCACGCAGGTCGGGATCAACGCGGAGAGGAATAGCCACCCCGGCAGGATGGTCTCCTGCGAAAAATAGCGTTTGAGTATCGAATAGCCGGCCGGGTTCGGCGCATTGGCGATGACCGTCAGCCCGCCCCCGGTAACAGCGCCGGCCACCAGCGCATACTTGAACGCCTCGTCGGTGCCCTCGACGAGCGAACCGAGATAGGTCAGCGCGGCGTTGTCGGTGATGGCGGTGAGCGCGCCGCTCGAACCATGGCACGACGAAGGTGTGCAACACCGCCACGGCAAAGATGGCCGTGGCGGCCACTTCCAGTGAATGGCGCATGGAGGGGCGGTCTCGGTGAGGCGGGCACGGGGCCCGCTCGCTGCGGGCCGCGCGATACTACCACGCGGCCTATGGCGCCCCATTTAGCACAAACCCAGGTGTGGCGCGCTTTTCGGGCCAGGGCGCCAAACTGTGAGGCGGGCATGGCCGACATGGGCCACGATTGGCGGTGCGCCCCGGCGCCGAGGCAAGTAAAATCCCGCCCCATGACTTCCGCCGCACCCGATACCCCCGCTTCGTCCGTAGACCCGGTTTTCATTCACTTGCGCATGCACACCGAGTTCTCGGTGGAGGATGGCATCGTGCGCACGGACGATGCCATCGCCGCGGCTCAGGCCGACCGCATGCCCGCGCTGGGCATCTCGGACCTGGCCAACATGTTTGGCATGGTCAAGCACTACAAAGGGTGCCGCGGCGCGGGCATCAAGCCGATCTGCGGCGTCGACGCCTGGATCAGCAATGATGAAGACCGCGACAAGCCCTATCGCGTGCTGCTGATCTGCAAGCATCGCGTCGGCTACGGACAATTGTGCGAGCTGGTGTCGCGCGCCTTCCTGGAAAACAAGCATCGCGGCCGCGCCGAGATGCGCCGCGAATGGCTGACGCCGGAGACCGCGTCGGGCCTCATCTGTCTGTCGGGCGCCCAACACGGCGACATCGGCCAGGCGCTGGTCGCCGGCAACACCGCCGCCGCCGAAGCCTCGGCGCGCGATTGGGCAGCGCGCTTCCCGGGCAGCTTCTACATCGAATTGCAGCGCGCCGGACACGCTGGCGCCGAAGCGCTCCTGCAACACGCCGTGCAGTTGGCGAGCCGCGAACAGTTGCCGGTGGTCGCCACTCACCCGATCCAGTTCCTCAAGCGCGAGGACTTCAAGGCGCACGAAGCGCGCGTGTGCATCGCGCAGGGCTACGTGCTGGCCGACAAACGCCGGCAGCAGGCCTTCACGCCCGAGCAGTACTTCAAGTCACAGGCCGAAATGGCCGAGCTGTTCCGCGACCTGCCCGAAGCGCTGGCCAATGCGGTTGAAATCGCCAAGCGCTGCTCGCTGTCGATCACGCTGGGCAAGAACTTCCTGCCCCAGTTCCCGACGCCGGACGGCCTGTCGCTGGACGACTTCCTGGTGCAGGAAGCGCTCAGGGGCCTCGATGAGCGCCTGGCCCATCTGTACCCCAACGTCGAGGAACGCGAGCGCGAACGCCCGCGCTACCTGGATCGGCTCAAGTTCGAGACGGACACCATCATTCAGATGGGCTTCCCGGGCTACTTCCTGATCGTGGCGGATTTCATCCAGTGGGGTAAGAACAACGGCGTGCCGGTCGGCCCCGGCCGGGGTTCGGGTGCCGGCTCGCTGGTGGCCTATTCGCTCAAGATCACCGACCTCGACCCCACCGCCTACGCGCTGCTGTTCGAACGCTTCCTCAACCCCGAGCGGGTATCGATGCCCGACTTCGACATCGACTTCTGCCAGGACAACCGCTATCGCGTCATCGAATACGTGCGCGACCGCTACGGCCGCGACGCCGTCAGCCAGATCGCCACCTTCGGCACCATGGCCTCCAAGGCCGTGGTGCGCGACGTCGGCCGTGTGCTCGATCTGCCGTACGGCCTGTGCGACCGCCTCTCCAAACTCATCCCGGTGGTGCAGAACAAGCCGCTGGGCCTGGAGGACGCGCGCAAGGAAGAGCCCGCCATCAACGAGATGATGGCCGACGAAGGCGATGGCGAATCGATCCAGGAACTGTGGGAACTGGCCCTGCCGCTCGAAGGGCTGACGCGCAACATCGGCATGCACGCCGGTGGCGTGCTGATCGCCCCCGGCAAGATCACCGACTTCTGCCCGCTGTACATCGCCGATGGCGCCGATGCGTCGACCGTCTCGCAGTTCGACAAGGACGACGTCGAAGCCGTCGGCCTGGTGAAGTTCGACTTTCTGGGCCTGCGCAACCTGACGATTATCAAGCTCGCGCTGGAATACATCGAACGCCTCACCGGCCGTGACATCGACCTGATGGCGCTGGGCTTCGAGGACCCCGCCGCCTACCAGATCCTGAAGGACGCCAACACCACGGCAATCTTCCAGGTGGAATCGGACGGCATGAAAAAGCTTCTCAAGAAGCTCGGCCCCGACCGCTTCGAAGACATCATCGCCGTGCTGGCCCTCTATCGCCCCGGTCCGCTCGGCTCGGGGATGGTGGATGACTTCATCCTGCGCAAGAAGGGCCAGCAGGAGATCGACTTCTTCCACCCCGACCTCAAAGCCTGCCTGGAGCCGACCTACGGCGTCATCGTGTACCAGGAACAGGTGATGCAGATCTCGCAGATCATCGGTGGCTACACGCTCGGTGGCGCGGACATGCTGCGGCGCGCGATGGGCAAGAAAAAGCCCGAAGAAATGGCCAAGCACCGCGAGATCATCCGCGACGGGGCCATCAAGAAAGGCTACGATCCGGCCCTGGCCGAACACCTGTTCGACCTGATGACCAAGTTCGCGGAATACGGCTTCAACAAGTCGCACACCGCCGCCTACGCCGTCGTCACCTACCACACCGCCTGGCTCAAGGCGCACCACTGCGCCGCCTTCATGGCGGCGACCATGTCGTCCGACATGGACAACACCGACACGGTGAAGATCTTCTTCGAAGACACCGTGGCCAACGGCATCAAGATCCTGCCGCCGGACATCAACGCGTCCAACTACCGCTTCGAGCCGACCGACGCCAAGACCATCCGCTACGGTCTGGGCGCCGTCAAGGGCGTCGGCGAACCGGCGGTCAACGCCATCCTGGCGGTGCGCCAGAAGGACGGCCTGTTCCGCGATCTGTTCGACTTCTGCCATCGCGTCGACCGTCGCCAGGTCAATCGCCGCACCATCGAAGCGCTGATCCGTGGCGGCGCCTTCGACAGCACCGAAGCCACCGGCCTGAAAGCCCGCTCCACGCTGATGGCCACCGTCGGCATCGCCATGGAAGCGGCCGAACAGGCTGCCGCCAGCGCCGGGCAAGGCGGGCTGTTCGACGATCCCGAAGCCGGCGGCTCGTCGATCGCCCCGGGTTTCATCGAAGCGCGCGAATGGACCGAGCGCCAGCGCCTGACCGAAGAAAAAATCGCCATCGGCTTCTTCCTGTCCGGCCACCCCTACAACAGCGCACGCGCCGAAGTGGGCCGTTTCGTACGCCGCACGCTATCGCGCGTCGAACCACAGAAAGAACCGCAGATGATGGCGGGCGTGGTCAGCGCCTTCCGCACCAAGATCGGCAATCGCGGCAAGATGGCCTTCATCCAGCTCGATGACGGCACCGCCCAGCTGGAAGTCACCGCCTACGCCGAGGTGCTGGACGCCAATAAGGACAAGATCGTCGCCGACGAAGTCCTGATCGTCGAAGGCAAGGTCAGCAATGACGATTTCACCGGCGGCTACCGCATCATCGCCGAACGCATGATGACCCTGGCCGAGGCGCGTGGCCGCTACGCCCGCGCCCTCAACGTCAAGATCAATGGCGAAGTCGCCGCCAGCGGCGGGCCACGGGCCACGGCCGACAAGCTGCAGAGCCTGCTGGCCGGCTACCGTGGCACACGCGACGAAGGCGCCTGCTGCGTGCGGCTGCGCTACCGCAACGCCCAGGCCGAGGGCGACCTGCCCTTGGGCGACAACTGGCGCGTCAAGCTTGACGAACCCCTGCTGCAAGCGCTGCGCGACTGGCTCTCGCCAGACAGCGTCGACATCAACTACGGCTGAACGCCCACCCCATGACCGCTCCCCTCGTCCATATAGATGCCTTCACCGTCGCCGGGCCGGCGGCGCGCACGATCTTTCGCGACGAGGCCAATCCGGCCACGGCGCGCTTGCCCGCGCTGTGGAGCCAGTTTCTGCTCGGCGGCGCCGGCCAGCAGGTACCCGGCCGCAGCCCCGACAGTTCGCTCTACGGCGTCTACAACGATTACGTCGGCGACGCGCTCGATTTCTACACCCTCACCGCCGGCGTGGCCGTCACCACCCCCGCCCCGCCCCCGCTGACCACCGTCACAGTGCCGGCGGGCGACTACCTGGTGTTCAGTGGCGAGGGCGCCATGCCCCAGACACTGATTCGCATTTGGACCGAAATCTGGTCTCACTTCCAGCAACCGGGCCCGTGGCGGCGTGCCTACACTACAGACTTCGAGCGCTATCCGGCGCCCGGTCACGTCGCCGTCCACATCGCGGTCCTGCCCGCCTGACACCTGCCCATCGGGGCAGTCTGCGGGGCACTGCCCGCAAGAAGATGAGCGCCGCTCAGGGCTTGCGCGGGTCCGCTCATCCTCGAATTTGTCGCGCATGGCAAATTGACGGAACCGACCCTTGTTTTTGCGCCAAGTTTTGTCGAAAGTAACAGCATGAACATACTGGCACGCCCCCTCCTGATCGTCGCACTCGGCGCCCTGGCCATCGGCCAGGCATGGGCCCAGACCGGCCTGCGCATCACGCTGCCCACGGGGGCTGTCATCACCGCACCGGAAATCACGCCGACCAACCTGCAACTGCGTTTCACCGATCCGCAGGATCGCCTCGGCGGCGCCGGCCCGGCCCTGGCCACCACGCGCCCGCTGCTGCGCCTGAATACCAGCATCGACACCAACCTCAACCGCACCCCATCGGTGTGGGCCGACTGGCGCCCGTTCAACAATGGTCTGCGCACTTCGGCCGGCATGATGTGGCGCGACACGCTCAGTGATCGCTACCCCACCGTCGACGCCATGAATACCGCCGACCTGGATGCCCGCTATCGCGTGTCCACGCCCTTCATCGGCTTCGGCTGGGTCAGCACCAAAACCCGCGAAAGCGGCTGGCGCCTGTCGGCCGAAGTCGGCGCCTACGCCTCCGGCGCGGGCGATTGCCGCACCTCCACGCTGACCTGCGCGGTGTCGTCCAGCATGGGCCTGAAGCTGGACAGCTCCAACGACGGCATCCGCTGGAGCCCCTACCTGAGCATCGGCGCCTCGTACTCCTACTGATTTCACGGGCCGCGCATCGGCCCTGATTGCCGCCACGGCATCCGCGCGAAATAATGCGCGGCCCAGCACCGCCCGTGCCGTCACCATGCCCGACCCGCAGCCGTTCGATCAACGCTGGCTCGACTTGCTCTGCGAGCAGGCCGCCGCGCATCCGCGCGGGCGCACGCCGTATCTCTTGCATGCTTCGCCCGACGACGCGGTACAGCGTTTCTTCAACGCCATGGTGCCGGCCAGCTATGTGATGCCGCACCGGCACCTGACGGCCGACAAGGACGAAACGCTGGTGGTCGTCCGCGGCCGGCTCGGTCTGCTGTATTTCGACGACCAAGGGGCCGTCACCCACAGCCAGCGCTTGAGCCCGGATGCGGTGTGCGCGGCACACATTGCCCATGGCTGCTGGCACAGCCTGGTGGCGCTCGACCCGGCGGTGTTCTTTGAAGTGAAGAGCGGCCCCTACGTGCCGCATGGCGCGGCCGAGCGCGCGCCCTGGGCGCCCGCAGAAGGGAGCGATCACACCGCCTACCTGGCC
>JASGFB010000043.1:0-35124 GCA_047605765.1 Rhodocyclaceae bacterium | reverse complement strand
GGCACCGCAGTGACCACCGGCGCGCCGGACGCAGCCCGCCTCGGCACCGCTGGCGACGCCCGCCACACCGCCGGTGGCCACCATCGCCGCGCCACTCACCGAATCGCAGGCCCAGCAGTTGCTGCTCAAGCTGCTGCCGCCCAAGATCCGCGACCGCAACGGCTGGGCCGACGACATCCTGAGCGCCTTCACGGCCCTGCGCATTCCCTATGAGCCGGAATACTTCTGCGCGGCCAACGCCATCATCGAACAGGAATCCACCTGGCAAGGCGACCCTACGGTGCCGGGGCTGCCCGACATTGCGTGGAAGAAGATCGGCGAGAAGGCCAACGAAAAACTGGTGCCGCTGATCGCCGTGAAAACGGCACTGCTCAAGACCTCACCGGACGGGCGCAGCTACAAGGCGCGCATCGACGCCCTGCGCACCGAGCGCGAGATGAACGACATCTTCGAAGACCTGTCGGCCGACGCCAAGCGCCTGGGCCTGCCCTTCAGCATGGCCAACCCGATCCATACGGGTGGCCCGATGCAGGTCAGCGTAGCCTTCGCCGAAGCGCACGCGCGCGCCACGCCGTATCCGTATGCGCGTAGCGGCACGATCCGCGATGCCGTGTTCACGCGGCGCGGCGGGGTGTACTTCGGTATCGCCATTCTGTTGCAGTACCCGATCCAGTATCCCGACATGCTGTTCCGCTTCGCCGACTACAACGCCGGCCGCTATGCCAGCCGCAATGCAGCCTTTCAGGCGGCGCTGGCGCGCGTGTCGGGCAAGCGCGTCGACCTCGACGGCGACCTGCTCATCTACGCTAACGGACAAGCGGTGGCGACGCCCAGCGATGTCGAGCAAGCCCTGCTCGGCCTCGGCGCACGCCTGGGCCTGAGCGCCGATGCCATCCGCCGCGACCTGCTCACCGAAAAGACCATGGCGTTCGGCGACACCGCCACGTATCGCAAGGTGTTTGCACTGGCCGACGCCAAGGGCCGGCCAGCGGCACGCGCGGTGCTGCCGCAGATCCGCCTGGTCAGCCCCAAGATCACGCGCCAGCTCACCACCGAATGGTTCGCCAAGCGCGTGGACGGGCGCTACCAGACGTGCCTGGGCCGCCTGGGCGGCTGAGGCGCTATACGGGGATGTACGAGCCGGCGGCAATGCCGGCGCGCAAAGAGATCAGGCGGCAGCGTCGGGCAACGCGATGCTGTTGCCCTGGCTGAATTGATAGTCCTGGAAGACGTGCTCGGCCGACAGCAACTGGTAGCTGCCATCGTCGCGGCGCAGCGTGGTGTCCTTGAGGCGGTAGGTGTAGTGCCCGCAGGTCCAGCAGTCGAAGTTGCGCATGTGGGTGCACAGGCAGGTTTTGCTGCGCACCGAAATGGCCTTGGGATTTTCCGCCTGGGCCACTGCTTCGTTGTAGGCGCTGATGTACTGGCAATTGCCGGTGCCGTCCAGCAGATAGCCATAGGCTTCGCAGTTGGGGCGAATCCCGGCGCCGATGGCCGGGCTGCTCTTGAGCATGCGCATCGGATAGCCGGTCGGCGAGATCGTGTTGACCTCGATGTCGTCTTCGTTGGCGCGGAAATACTCTTGCTTGACCTTGTCCGGCAGCCCGCATTCGTGGGTCACCGTAAAGCGCGTGGCGACCTGGACGCCAGCGGCGCCGGCTTCGAGCAGGCTGGTGGCGTCCCCTCCGGTGAACACGCCGCCGGCGGCGATGACCGGGATATTCAGGTGATTGTCATGCATGAACTGGCGCACTTCGGCCACGATGGTGGCCAGGTCGTACTCGGCCCAATCGAGGCCGAAGCCCAGATGGCCGCCGGCCAGCGGGCCTTCCACCACGACGAAGTCGGGCAGGCGCTCGAGCTTGGCGTTCTTGCGCAGGAACAGTTGCAGCGCGCGCGGCGAGGACACGATGATGCCCAGCTTGGCGTCGCGGAAGCGCGGATGATCGGCCATCAGGTGGAACGAGCCCAGGTGCAGACCGGCCGATAGCGTAATGCCGTCGATGCCGGCGTCCAGCGCCGCGTTCAGCCGCACGCTGAGCGTCTCGCGCGGGCCGTTCATGGTGAGCTTTTCCATGCAGTTCACGAAGATCATGCCGTCGCCGCGCTTGGCTTCCATGGTCTTGCCCACGTGCAGGCGCGTGGCCTCGGCCAATTGGCCGAGATCGAACTTGACCTCTGACTTGTCGAGGTTGTCGACGTTGTACTTGTAGAGCTTGGTCTTTTCGGACACGAAACGCGTCTTGTGACGGCGATCGGTCACGGTCGGCACCATGGCGTCCGAGATGTGACCGATACCGCCCAGACGGGCAGCGACGAGCGCCAGATCCGCCGTGGAAATATCGACCCCCATGCCACCAATGACAATCGGCACCAGCTCGTGTTTGCCGAATTGCAATCGGAAGTCATCCAGACACTTCATCTCGTTTTCAGCCTCTCGTTTTGTTTCCGTTTGACGACAGCGCACCCTGATCGCAACCGCCGCAAAGCGCGCCAGAGCGCTTTCGAAAGTGCGCCAGTATGCCTGATGTTGTCGGCAAAACCGTTTACCGTTTGACACCCTGCCGCCACGTGGCGACGCGAAAAAAAAGCGACCGCTGCGGTCGCCTTGCGCTGCGTGGGATCTGCCTGCGGCAGTCGGCCAGGATCGAAGGAGGCGTCTGGGTGCCCTTACTCGGCGCCACAGTATTTGACCTCCATCAAGGTCGTCTATGGTACTACGCGAGTCTGTTTTTCTCCATCGGCTCGCACAGCCCCGCCGCCAGGGCCTTTGCGGCCCCCCGATCAGGCCAAAGGGCGGCGCGACAGCTCGGCGATCACCGAGATCAGTTCATTGGGGCGCAGCGGTTTCGCGCTGTGGGCATCGAAGCCGGCGGCAAACGCCAGTTCGCGGTCTTCCGGCCGCGCGAAAGCGGTCAGGGCCACGGCGGGCAGCCGCTGGCCGGAGCCCTCTTCGCGCCGGCGCAGCTCGCGCACCAGGTCGTAGCCATCCTTGCCCGGCATGCCAATGTCACTGACCAGCATGTCCGGCCGCGCCTGGCCGATAGCGTCCAGCGCACTGGCATAGTCGGCCACGCTGCTTACCAGGGCGCCGTGGTCACCCAGGATGATGCCGAGCATCTCGCGCGCTTCCGGGTCGTCATCGACCACCAGCACCGCCAGCCCGCCCAAGGCATGTTTGGTCGATGCGTCGGTGTCATCATCGATGTCGCTTTCGGTGCCGGCCAGGCGCGGCATGGACGGCTGGTTGGGCACCGTCACGATGAAGCACGCGCCGTGGCCCACGCCCTCGCTGTCGGCGCGCACCGTACCGCCGTGCAGTTCGACCAATTGCTTGACGATGGAAAGCCCCAGACCCAGACCGCCATGATGCCGATTGCTGGCCGAATCGCTCTGCGTGAAGCGGTCGAACAGATAGGGCAGGAATTCCGGCCGGATCCCCTGCCCCTGATCGCGCACCGTCAGCACCAGGGCCTGCGCATCCTGCCGCAGGCTGACCTCGATGCGCCCACCGGCACTGGAGAACTTGGTGGCGTTGGTGATCAGGTTCCACACGATCTGCTGCAGACGCGCCGGATCCACCGTCACCGGAGTGAGCGAGTCGGGCACATCGAGCACGACCTCCAGCGACTTGTCGCGGATCGAACCGGACAGCGCGCTGACCGCCGAGCCGACCAGATCGGCCGGATCGACGGTTTCAAAATCCAGCCGCAGCTTGCCCAGGTCCATGCGCGACACATCGAGGATGTCGGAGATCAGGCGCGTCTGCGTCTTGGCGTTACGTTCGATGGCCTCCAGGCCGCGCGCCAGATTGGCCGGCGCGTCCGAACGCTTGAGCACGTGCACCCAGCCCAGGATGGCGTTGAGCGGGGTACGCAGTTCGTGCGAGAGCACGGCGATGAATTCGTCTTTCGAACGGCTCACCCGCTCGGCGGAGGCGCGTGCGGCCTGCTCGCGCGCCAGCAATTGCTCGCGCTGCAGGGTCAAGGCCACGCGCTCCGAGATATCCGTGGCGATGGCCATGACCACACCCGGCTCGATGTGCGCCGACAGGTTCCATTCGAGGTGTACCGGCGCCCCCTGGCTGTCTTCGAGCGGAAACTCGCCATGCCACACGCCTTCGCGGCTGGCCAACAGGTAGTCGCTGATCGCCGTGCGCCAGTCGGCGCAGGCAAAGTCGGTCAGCGCCCGCCCCACCACATCGGCCTCATCGCGCTTGAGCAGCGCCAGCATGGCCGGGTTGGCCCCCACCACGCGCCCTTCGGTGTCGATCAGGCAGATGCCGTTGAGCGCCTGGTTATAGATGGCGCGAAAGCGCGCCTCGCTGCGCCGCATGCCCTCTTCGGCGGTGCGTACGCGGACCAGCGCCTGCACGGTGGCGACCAGCAGGGCCGGCTCCACCGGGTGCGTCATGTAAGCGTCGGCGCCCGAATCGAGCCCGCGCACCTTGTCCAGATCGCGCACGTGCGCGGCCGACAGGTTGATCACCGGCACGCGCGCGGTGTCGCTGCGCACGCGTAGCCGGCGGCACACTTCAAAGCCGTCGATGTCGGGCAGGTGTACGTCCAGCACCACCGCCGCCACCGAACCGTCCACCACCTCCAGCGCATCGCCCCCGGCGGCCGCTTCGCGGGTGCGAAAACCTGCCGCGCGCAGCACGCGCGACGTCGAATAGCGCGTCACCGGGTTGTCGTCGACGACCAGCACCTCGGGGCTCGTCGTAGCGGTCTGCGGGCGATGGGCGTCCGGGCTCATGAGGGTTGCCTTTGGCGGGCCGGCAATTCAGGGGCGTTGGGCAGGCGCAGCGGCAACGTCACGGAAAACACCGAGCCCTGCCCCAGTTCGCTTTGCAGGTCCACCGAACCGCCGAGCAGTTCAGCCAGGCGCTTGCTCAGCGACAGGCCAAGACCGGTGCCGCGCAGGCGTTTCTGGATCGGCGAATCGACCTGGATGAAATCTTCGAACACGCTGCGATGGAATTCCGGCGCAATGCCGATGCCGGAGTCGGCCACCGAAAAGGTCACCGACTCTTCGCCATTGCGGCGCGCCGACACGCGTACCTCACCCTTCTGGGTGAACTTGAGCGCGTTGGAAATGAAATTGCGCAGGATCTGCGCCAGCTTGCGGTCGTCGTTGTAGAGCGGCGGCACGTCGTCCGGCTCTTCGAAGACCAGGCTGACGTCCGGATTGGTGAGCACCGGTTTGAACATGCCGCGCAAGGCCGAAAACAGATCGACCATTTCGAACCAGGCCGGCGAGATCTCCACCCGCCCCGCTTCGACCTTGGCCAGGTCGAGCAGGTCGTCGACCATCTCGGAAAACTCGGCCGAGGTGTCCTGGATGAAGCGGACCTGGGTCTCCTGTTCGGGGGTCAGCGGGCCGTCCACCCGATCCATCAGCAAACGCGCGATGCTGCGGATGGCGCTGATCGGCGTGCGGAATTCATGGCTCATGTAGGCCAGGAAGCGGCTCTTCAGTTCGGTGGCGTGGCGCAGCTCCTCGGCTTGCATGTCGAGTTCGGCATACAGCGCCAGCACGCCGCGATTGGTCTCTTCCAGCTCTTCGCGCAGCGCCTCGAGTTCGCCCGACCTGGCCTGCAGTTCGGCGCGCAGGGTATCGGTGTCCGTCAGGGTACTGTCCATTACCCGTTCCTTTTCTTCAGCACCAGCACGGTGGCGTCGTCGCGCCCCCGGCAGTGGTCACGCATGATCCAGCCAGCGATGACGGCCGGATGATGTTGCAGGATGCCGGGCGCGGCATCGAAATTCCAGCGTGAGGTGATGCCATCGGTGTGCATGATCACCAACGCATGCGGCGGCAAGATATGTTCCGCCGTCTGCACGCGCGCCAGTTGCACGCCGACGGTGCCGTGCTGCGTCACCAGCGAGCGATCTTCCAGACCCGACACCAGGCGCGTCGCCACGTTGCCGGCACCGGTCAGGCGCACCGTGCGCGCCTCCAGGTCGACATGGGCCAGGGCCACGGCGGCGCCGCGCGTGCCGCGCATGACCGCATGCATCTGTTCCAGCGCTTGGGCGGGGGCGGCGAAAGGCGCCTTGTCGAAAGCGACCACCGCCGTCATGGCGGCCGTGGCCGCATCCGGGCCGTGCCCGAGCCCGTCAGCCATCAGCAGGGCCAGGCGCGCACCGTCGGCGGCCAGCGACCAGGCATCGCCGCATACGGTTTCGCCCGGCGCCGCCACCGCCACCGTGGCGGCCGCGAAGGCGTCGGTGGAACGCACCGGTACCGTACCCGGATGCGCCAGCCGGTCACCGACGCGCGCCAGCACGATGGTGCCGCCCGGGCAGGTGGAATAGATATCGAACTCGGCCGACAACCGGCGCACAGCACCCAGCCCGTTGCCGGGCGTCGCCGCCGTCGAAAAGCCGTCGACCATGCTGGCGCTCAGATCGCGGATGCCCGGCCCCTGGTCCAGCGAAATCAATTCCACCAGCGCTTGCCCCTGCACCCCGCGTGCGGCGCCGATCAACAGGCGGCCACCGCCGGCGTGGCGGATCAGATTGGTACCCAGTTCAGTGGCCACCAATGCCACGCGGCCGGCGCCTTCGGCATCGAAACCCAGGGTATCGGCCCACTGCGCGGCCTGGCGGCGGGCGTAGCCAACCTGGCTGGCTTCACGGACATCGAGTGCAACGTGGCAGGGCTGCGCCATGGGAGCAAGCCTCACTTCCATTTGGCAATCGTCACGCAGGTGCCTTCGCCCACGGCCGTGCGGATGTCGAATTCATTGACCAGCCGCCGGCTGCCCGACAGACCCACCCCCATGCCGGTGCCCGAGGTCCAGCCATCGGTGAGCGCCAGGTTGAGATCCGGGATGCCCGGGCCGTGATCTTCGAAAAACAGCCGCAGCCCTTCGCGCATGGCCTCGCGCACGATGTGCCAGCGCATCTCTCCCCCGCCCCCGTACACGACGGTGTTGCGCGACAGCTCGCTGGCGGCGGTGATCATCTTGGTCTGGTCGACCAGCGAGAACTTCAGCTCCTGGGTCAGCTTGCGGACCATCTGCCGGCACAGCACCACGTCCTGCTCGGTATTCAGGGGCATCGAGCCTTCACTGTTCATCGACAAGCTCGTCCTCCTTGGCGGCGGCGGCCAGCAACTGCATGCCACGCTCGACATTCAGCGCGGTGCGCACGCCCGGCAGCGACAAGCCCAGCTCGACCAGGGTGATGGCCACCGCCGGCTGCATGCCGACCACCACCGTGGTGGCGTCGAGCACGCGGGCGATGCCCGAAATGCTGGCCAGCATGCGGCCGATGAACGAGTCGACGATCTCCAGTGCCGAGATGTCGATGAGCACGCCGTGCGCGCCCGTGGCCTCGACCTTGGCGGCCAGATCGTCCTGCAGGGCAAGCGCGGTCTGGTCTTCCATGTCGACCTGGATGGTGACCAGCAGGCATTTGCCCATCTGGAGAATCGGAATGCGTTGCATGCTCAGGCCTTGCGCGACACGGCGTAGCCGGTGATCTTGAGCGCCTGCGCCAACGCGTCGGCCAGGGTGGCCTTGGTGATGATGCCCTGCAGATCGATGCCCAGATGCACGATGGTCTGCGCGATCTGCGGCCGGATGCCGCTGATGATGCAGTCGGCCCCCATCAGGCGGATGGCGGTGACGGTCTTGAGCAGGTGCTGCGCCACCAGCGTGTCCACGGTGGGTACGCCGGTGATATCGATGATGGCCAGTTCGGCACCCGATTCGACGATGCGTTGCAGCAGGGTTTCCATGACGATCTGCGTGCGGCTCGAATCCAGGGTGCCGATCATCGGCACGGCCAGCACGCCATCCCACAACTTGACGACCGGCGTCGACAGCTCCAGCAGCTCCTGCTGCTGGCGGCGAATGATGTCTTCACGCGAGCGCTGGTACACCGTCGACATGTACTGCGTCATGTTGTCGACCAGCTTGGATAGTGCCCACACGGCGGCGATGCAGCCGACGGGGTCCTTTTCGACGTTTTCCTGCAGGCCGGCGAAGAAAGGTTTTTTCATCGCCAGCACAAAACGGTTGGTATCGCCGGCCGACACACCTTGCGCGGCACGCGCGGACGACAGGGTCGCCAGCGCTTCGCGCAGCGCAGACCAGGCTGGATCGTCAAAGCGCTCGGCGTCGCCATCGGCACGGACCCCCTCGCGGAAGGCAGACAGAAGCAGAGCCGCTTCGGCGGCGAGCCCTTCGTTGGCGGCCAGCGACCCACCCACATAGGCTTCGGTCAGCCAATCGCGGATAAAGCTGCCTTCGTCTTGCTGCAAAAGCCCATCGATCGCAAGGTTCTGCGCCTTCATATCGCCCTCATCTGGTGTGGATAGTCAAAAACGACCATTCCCGAAAGGTGGATCCACCCGAATCACGCACAGCCAGGCGGCTGCACCGGGCGGGATTTTTGGGAACGCTCGTACATTACCCCCCGCGCGAGGACGCGAGCAAGAAAGTTCTGAAATTACATGCGGTTTTTATCCGAGACGTAGGCGTGGCCTGCGATCTTGTCCGGCTGCGTCCTACAAAGCCCCTCCGCCAAGTACGCGATACAGCGTCACGCGGTTGTCCAGCAGGGTCAGCCGGGTGCTTGCCAGCGTCATGCGCGCGCTGTAGAGCGTGCGCTGCGCGTCGAGCGCATTGAGGTAAGTGTCAGCCCCCAGCCGATAGCGCGCATCGGCGAGTTGGTAGCTGCGTTCGGCGGCGGCCACCAGGGCCGCCTGCGCATCGACCTGCTCGCGGATGGTGCCGCGCCGGGCCAGCGCATCGGCGGTTTCCTTGAATGCTGTCTGCACCGCCTGCTCGTACTGCGCCACGTACGCATCGCGCTGCGCTTCGTCGTAGGCCACGGTGGCGCGGCGCGCACCCCCATCGAAAATGGGCAGGCTCAGGCTCGGCGCGATCGACCATACCGTGGCCCCCCCGCTGAACAGCGTGGACAACGCGGCACTGCCCAGCCCACCGCTGGCGGTCAGTTCCAGCGACGGGAACAGTGCCGCGCGGGCAGCGCCGATGTTGGCGTTGGCCGACTGCAATTGATGCTCGGCCTGCAACACGTCCGGCCGCTGCAGCAGCACGCTGGACGACACGCCGGCGGGCACCTCCGCCAGCCAGGCGGCATCGGCGGGCAGTCCGTCGGGCAGCAGCGCATCGGCCACCGGCCCACCGGTGAGCAGTTGCAGCGCGTTGCGCGCCTGCGCCAGCGAGGTGGTCAGGCTGGCCACATCCACCCGCGCCTGCTGGTAGACGGTCTCGGCCTGATGCACGTCGACGGCCGAACTCACACCGAGGGCCTGGCGCTGGCGTGTGACCGCCATCGAGCGCTCGGCACTGTCCATGGTCTGCCGCGCCACGCGCAGTTGCTCGGCGTCCGAGGCCAGGGTCAGCCAGGCGCTGGCCGTCTCGCCGATCACCGTGATGCGCGTGGAGCGTGCCGACGCCTCGGAGGCCAGCGCGCTCTGCAAGGCGGCCTCCGACAGACTGCGCGCCTTGCCGAACAGATCGATCTCGAATGATGACAAACCGATGCTCGCCGAGGCGCTCTCGCCAATGACAGTAGTGGTGCTGTCGCGCGCGGCGCCCGACACGCGCGCCCGGGCGCGGCTGCTCGCCACGCTGGCCTCGACCGTCGGCAACTCGCCAGCGTGCTGCACGCGATACTGGGCACGCGCGGCCTCGACATTGGCCAACGCAGCACGCAGATCGCGGTTGTGTGCCAGCGCCTGCGCCACCACCTGACGCAAGCGCTCGTCGACGATGAAGTCACGCCACGGCACATCGGCAGCGGTACTCTGCGTGGCGTCTTGCTGTGCGTAGGCCGCACCGGCCGGCCAGGCGGCGGGGATCGGCGCCTCGGGCCGTTGATAGTCGGGCGCCAACGAAGCGCACGCACTCAAGGCCAACAGGCAGCCCATGACGATAGGGGTCCGCATCATGCGCCCTCCTTTTGCGGCAATGCGTGCGGCGCGCCGAACAGGCGCCGCACCAGAACAAAGAACAGCGGCACGAAAAAGATCGCCAGCACGGTAGCGGTGAGTGTGCCGCCCACGATGCCGGTACCGATCGACACCCGGCTGTTGGCACCGGCGCCCGTCGACACCGCCAGGGGCATGACGCCGGCAATGAAGGCCAGCGAGGTCATCAGGATCGGACGCAGACGCAGGCGGGCGCCTTCCAGCGCCGCGGCGGTGAGCGCCGTGCCGCGCCGGTAGGCCGCCTCGGCAAACTCCACGATCAGGATCGCGTTCTTGGCCGACAACCCGATGGTGGTGAGCAGCGCCACCTGGAAGTACACATCGTTTTCAAGGCCGCGCAGCGTCGCCCCCAGCACCGCGCCGATCACGCCGAGCGGGATCACCATCAGCACCGAGAACGGCACCGACCAGCTTTCGTACAGCGCGGCCAGGCACAGGAACACCACCAGGATTGAAATGGCATACAGCTGGTAGGTCTGTCCGCTGGCAAGGCGCTCCTGGTAGGACAGGCCGCTCCACGCAAAACTGCTGCCGGCGGGCAGTTGGCCGCTGAGTTTCTCCATTTCGTCCATGGCGGTACCGGAACTCACGCCGTCGGCGGCCGCCCCCTGGATCGAATACGAAGCCAGGCCGTTGTAGCGCGACAGGCTTTCCGGACCGTAGCTCCACTGCGTGGTGGCAAAGGCCGAGAACGGCGTCATGGCGCCGGATTCACCGCGCACGCGCCACTGATCGAGATCCTCGGGCTTGCTGCGATACGGTGCATCGCCCTGGATGTACACCTTCTTGACGCGCGCACGATCGACGAAATCGTTCACGTACACGCCCGCCCAGGCCGCGCTCAGCGTGTCGTTGATTTCACTCAGCGACAGCCCCAGCGACAAAGCCTTGGCCTTGTCGACGTCAACCTTCAATTGCGGCGTGTCGGCGACACCCCCATCGCGCACCGCACTCAGGCTGGCGTCCTTGCTGGCGGCGTCGAGCAGCGTGTCACGCATACCCTGCAGGGTGGCGCGATCGGTGCCGGCATTGGCCTGCAACTGGAACTCGAAACCGTTCGATTGCCCCAGCCCCTGGATGGCAGGCGGGTTGAGCGAGAAAATCTGCGCGTCGCGCACAGCGCCCAGCGATTGCGTGGCGCGCGAAGCGATGGCGCCAGCCGTGTTCCGGCTACCGTGCCGCTGATCCCAATCCTTGAGGCCGACGAAGGCCATGCCGGCGTTCTGGCCGCTGCCGGCGAAATTGAAGCCGGCCACCGTGAACACCACGTCGGTGTTGTCCTTGTCGGCATCGAGAAACTGGCGCTCCACGCGCTCGGCCACGTCGAGCGTGCGCGTCACCGAGGCCCCCACCGGCAGCGTGTACTGCACCATCACTTCGCCCTGGTCTTCGGTCGGCAGGAAACCGGTGGGCAGGCGCAGGAACAACACGGCGAGGGCGGCCAGGATGACGGCGTACACCGCCATCCAGCGCAGCGGCCCCTTGAGCATGCGCGCCACACGCCCTTCGTAGCGGCCGAGCATGCGGTCGAAGGCGCGATTGAAGCGCGCCGCCAGACCACGCTCGCCGGCCGCGTGCTCATGCGGCTTGAGCAAGGTCGCGCACAGCGCGGGCGTCAGGGTCAGCGCCACCACCACCGACAACACCATCGAGGCCACGATGGTGATCGAGAACTGGCGGTAGATGACCCCCGTCGAGCCGCTGAAGAAGGCCATCGGCAGAAACACCGCCGACAGCACCGTAGCGATGCCGATCAGGGCGCCGGTGATTTCGTGCATCGACGTGACGGTGGCGTCGCGCGGCGGCATGCCCTCTTCGCGCATCACGCGTTCGACGTTCTCCACCACCACGATGGCATCGTCCACCAGCAGGCCGATGGACAGCACCATGCCGAACATGGTCAGGGTGTTGATCGAATAGCCGAACACCGCCAGCACGCCGAACGTCCCCAGCAACACCACCGGCACGGCGATGGCCGGGATCAGGGTGGCGCGCCAGTTCTGCAGGAACACGAACATCACCACCACCACCAGCGCGATGGCTTCGAACAGCGTCTTGACCACTTCTTCGATGGCGATGCGCACGAACTTCGTGCTGTCCTTGGGATAGGCCGTCTGGTAGCCATCGGGCATGCCCGCTTCCAACTTGGCCACCACGTTCTTGACGCGCGTGGCAGTCGACAGCGCGTTGGCGCCGGGCGCCAGTTGCACCGCCAGGCCCGAGGCCGGGTGTCCGTTCAGGCGCGTGACGTTGTCATAGCTTTCGCTACCCAGTTCGATGCGCGCCACGTCCGACAGGCGTACCGTCGCACCGCCGCTGTCGTGCTTGACGACAATGGCGGCGAACTCCGCGGGCGTGCGCAGCTTGGATTGCGCGGTGACGGTGGCATTCAGTTCCTGCTCGGCCGCCGACGGCATGGCGCCGATCTTGCCGGCCGACACCTGCGTGTTCTGCGCCTCGATGGCCGACTGCACATCCGAAGGCATCAGGCTGTAGGCGGCCAGCTTGTTGGGGTCCAGCCAGATGCGCATGGCGAACTGCGAGCCGAACACCTGCACGCCCCCCACGCCCTCGGCGCGCGCGATGGGGTCCTGCAGATTGCTGACCAGATAGTCGGCCAGATCGGTGGGCGAAGATTTGTCGGTGGCATCGTAGAGCGCCACGATCATCAGAAAGTCGGTCTGCGACTTGGTGACCGTCACGCCCTGCTGCTGAACGGCGGTGGGCAGGCGCGAGAGGGCCTGCTGCACTTTGTTCTGCACCTGCACCTGCGCGGTATCCGGATCGGTACCCTGCTCGAAGGTCACGCTGATGCGTGCCTGCCCCGTCGAGCTGCTGGTCGACGAAAAATACAGCAGGCCATCCAGGCCGGTGAGCTGCTGTTCGAGAATCTGCGTCACGCTGTTCTCGACCGCCTCGGCCGAAGCGCCGGTGTAGGTTGCCGAGATGCGCACCGTCGGCGGTGCCACGTTGGGGTACTGCGACACCGGCAAGGTGCTGATCGACAAGGCGCCGGCCAGCATGATGACGATGGCGATGACCCACGCGAAGATGGGTCGATTGACAAAAAATCGCGCCAGCATCGCTCAGCGCTCCGTGCTCTTGGCCAGCGCCGGCGCACTGTTGGCGGCCACCGCCCCCACCTGCACTTCCACCGCCTTCACGGTCTGGCCGGCGCGGATCTTGTTGAGCCCTTCGACGACCAGTCGATCGCCCGCCGCCAGCCCCGAGGTCACGCGCCAGGCATTGCCGAGCGCGCGCTCGGTCACCACCGTGCGCTGCGCCACCTTGCCGTCGGCGCCCACCACCAGTGCCGTGGCATTGCCCTTGGGATCGCGCGCGATGCCCTGCTGCGGCGCCAGGAGAGCGGCGTTGTCGACCGCTTCGTCCAGTTGCGCACGCACGTACATGCCCGGCAGCAGCACACCGTCGGGGTTGGCGAACTCGGCGCGCAGCGTGACCGAGCCGGTGGCTTCATCCACCGCCACCTCGGCGAACTTCATACGGCCGGCGTGGGCGTAGGTCGAACCATCCTCCAGCACCAGACGCACGTCGGTGCCGCCCGCCTTGAGCCGGCCCTGCCCGAGTTGCGCGCGCAGGCGCAGCATCGCCGCGCTCGACTGCGTGAGGTCCACATACATCGGATCGAGCGCGCGGATCGTCGCCAGCGCCGTGGTCTGGCTGGCGGTGACCAGGGCGCCGGGCGTGACGCTGGAGGTCCCGATGCGGCCGCCAATGGCAGCGCGCACCTGCGTGTAATCGAGGTTGATGCGGGCCGTCTCCAGCGCCGCCTTCTTCTGCGCCACGTCCGCCACCGCCTGCAGATAAGCGGCATGGGCATCGTCGGCGTCCTGCTGCGAGACGCCCTCGATCTTCACCAGTTGCGCATAGCGCTCGTCCTTGAGCCTGGCCGCCGCCACGCTGGCGTCGGCATTGGCCAGCGCAGCCTGCGCCTCGTCGCGGGCCGCCCGGTAGGTGGCCGGGTCGATCTCGTACAGCACCTGGCCGGCCTTGACGAGGCTGCCCTCTTCAAAGCGGCGGGCCTTGACGATACCGGCCACCTGCGGGCGCACCTCGGACACCGAAGCGGCCGCCGTACGGCCGGACAATTCGGTCTTGAGCACCATCGATGCGGTCTGCAGGGTCACCACCCCCACTTCGGGGGTGGCGGGCGCCGCGGGGGTCTGTCTGGCGTCACAGGCACACAGCAGCAGCGCCGTGGCCATCAGGGCAACAAGAGGTCTCATCATGGGGAAAGCCGTGCGACAATCGGGGTCGTTTTTGGAATGAGAATGAGCGTTCATTCTCACAGCCGATTGTAGCGGCCATTAGGAAAATCCCTAGGTTAAGGAAGTGTAAAAGTGACTCTGCCCACGTCCGTCCCCCGCCCGACCAAGCCCGAGCGCGACGAACAGCGCCGCGACCAGATCCTCGCCGCCGCCAAGGCCTGTGTGCTGCGCCACGGCTTCCACGCCGCCAGCATGGCGCAGATCGCCACCGAGGCGGCCATGAGCGTCGGCCAGATCTACCGCTATTTCGACAACAAGGAAGCCATCGTCCACGCCCTGGTGGCGCGCATCGTGGCCCGCCATGTCGACTGGATCGCCGGCACCGCCCACCACGCCGACCTGGCCACCCTGCTCACCACGCGCATGCTGGCGCCCGCACCGGAAGACCTCGACGACCACGTGCTGCATGTCGAAATCACCGCCGAAGCCAGCCGCAACCCCACCGTGGCCGCCATCCTGCGCGACGCCGACGACCAGTTGCGCGCGCAGGCGCTGGCCGTCGTGCAGGAAGATCACCCCCATTTGTCGCGCAGCGAGGCCGAAGCCCGCGTGGCGTTCATGGCAGCCCTCTCCGAAGGCACCCTGGCGCGCCGCGTGAGCGGCCTGCAAACCCCCTCGCCCGCGCAGCACCAGGTATACCGCGAGCTCATCGCGCGTCTGCTGCCCGGCCAGTCCGCCCACACATAAAAGCCTGCCCACGGCATTCGTTAGGACGAAACCCATCAGGCGCCGCGGGAATTCATGCCCCTGTGGGCGCAATCTGTTGCAAATCATCGCGCTGGGCTTCAGCCCTGACGAGCGCCGTCGTTAGCCCATCGACACAGGTCTGCATGGGGCGGCGATGGCAATGCAAGCACAGCACGGGCGAAGCGATTCTCTGGACGCCGAATGCGCCGTGGCGGAGCTTGCCGCGCAGCTTGGCCACGGCCCCCATGACGCACTGTTTTTCTTCTGCTCGGCCGATTACGACCTGGCGGTGCTGGGCCAGGCCCTGGCGCGAACCTTCGACTGCCCGCTGATCGGCTGCACCGGCTCGGGTCAGATCGGCCCCACCGGTTTTACCCGCCCCGGTCTCGTCGGCGTGGCCCTGTCGGGCGGGGTGCGCGTGCAGTCCTACCTGATTCCGCTGACCGACTACGCCGCCCGCACGGCACGCATCGCCCTTGAGGCGGTTGCCACTGCCGGCCGCAACCGTTTCGGGCTGTTGCTCATCGATGGCCTGTCGATGATGGAAGAGCGCCTCATCGCCAGCCTCTACCAGACCCTCGGCAACGTGCCCATCATCGGTGGCTCGGCCAGTGACGACCTGCGCTTCGAGCGCACGCATGTCTACGATGGCGACGGCCGCTTCGTCAGCGGCGCCGCCATGTTCTGCCTGATCGACTGCGACGCCCCCTTGCACCCCTTCAAGGTGCAGCATTTCCGTCCGGGCGATATCGAACTGGTCATCACCGCCGCCGACCCCGAGCGGCGCATCATCTACGAAATGAATGGCGAGCCGGCCGCCAAGGTCTACGCTGAGGCGCTGGGTCTGCCGCCGGCCGCGCTGACACCCGAGGTGTTCTCCAGCCATCCGCTGGTCCTCACCTTCGGCGCCGTGCCTTATGTGCGTTCGATCCAGAAAGGCGGGCGCAACGGCGCCTTCGTGTGCTACTGCGCCATCGAAGAAGGGCTGATCGTCACCATCGGCACCGCCGACAATCCGCTCGAAACCATGGCCCAGGCCCTGCGCGAGGTGCACCAGGCGATTGCCGAACCGGTCCTGATCCTGGGCAGCGATTGCGTCATGCGCCGGCTGGAATTCACCCAGCGCGGCATCGACGCCGACATGGGTCGCCTGATGGCCGATCACCGCGTCTTCGCGTTCTCGACCTACGGCGAGCAATACAACGGCATTCACGTCAATCAGACCTTCACCGGCGTGGCGATCGGAGCCTGACATGACCAGCCCTCTGCAACTGGTACCCGGCACGTCCGCACCGGCGGACGAACACCTCGATCACGCGGCGCAACTGGCGGCGCGCGACAAGACCATCGCCGCCCTCAAACGCCGTCTCATCCAGGAAGCGCAGCGCGATCACGACAGCCCCTTCGCCCTGCTGGCGCAGAACGTCGCACTCGAACAGGTGGTGGCGCGCAAGACCGCCGAACTCGAAGCCGAGCGCCAGGAACTGCGCCACGCCCTCGTCGAGCTGAACGTCACCCAGGCGCAATTGCTGCAGGCGCAGAAGATGGAATCCATCGGCCAACTGGCGGCCGGCGTGGCACACGAGATCAACACACCGACCCAATACGTGGCCGACAACATCGGTTTCATCAAATCGGCCAGCGGCGTCATCATGGGCATTCTCGACAAGGCCCTGGACGTGGCCGCCGCCGCGCGCCACGGCGCCGTGCCGCCGGCTCTGCTCGAAGCGCTCGACGCCCAGCTGTCGCGCAGCAAGCTGGCCTATCTGCAACGCCAGATCCCCGAAGCACTGGATCAATCGCAGGAAGGCATGCACCACATCGCGCGCATCGTCACCGCCATGAAAGACTTCTCCCACCCGTTCACCGGCGAGGTCGAACAGGTGGACATCCGCGACGTCATCACCACCACGGTGACGCTGGCGCGCAACGAATGGAAGTACGTCGCCGATCTCGAAACGCGCCTGGCGCATGACCTGCCGGTGGTGCCCTGCATGCGCGACCTGCTCAGCCAGGCGCTGCTCAACCTGGTGGTCAACGCCGCCCACGCCGTCGGCGACGCCCTGCAACGCAACGGCAAGGAAAAAGGACTCATCACGGTGTCGGCCGATACCGTCGGCACCTGGCTGGAGATTCGCGTCTCCGACAATGGTTGCGGCATTCCGGAACGCATCCGGGGCCGCATTTTCGACCCCTTCTTCACCACCAAGCCGGTGGGCAAGGGAACCGGCCAGGGGTTGGCCATCGCCTATGCCGCGATTGTCGACAAGCACCGCGGCGAGATCCGCTGCGAATCCGAGGAAGGCCTGGGCACGACGTTCGTGGTGCGCTTGCCGCTGACTCAACCGCAAGGAGGAACGCTGTGAATGTGATGTTCATCGATGACGATCCGCGCGTCCTGGCCGGGCTTGAGCGCGCGTTGGCGGTGCAGGATCACGGTTGGCATTGCCGCTTTGCCGACAGCGGTGCGGCGGCGCTGGCGCAGATGACCGAACTGGCTGCCGACGTGGTGGTGTCCGACATGCGCATGCCGGTCATGGACGGCGCCGAACTGCTCGGCAAAGTGCGTGATCGCTGGCCGCAGGCGGTGCGCATCGTGCTGTCGGGCTACTCCGACCCCGACCTGACGCGCCGCATGCTCGAAGTGGCCCATCAGTTCATCGCCAAGCCCTGCGACACGCGCCAACTGGTCAGTGCCATCGAGCGCGCCACCACCCTGCGCGACATGTTCAGCGATGCCGCCGTGGTCGCCACCATCAGCCGGGTCAGCCACTTGCCGGCTGCGCCGCGGGTATTCAACGCCGTCACTCAATTGCTCAACGACCCGGCCGGCAACGCGCGCGCCGTCGCCGCCCTCATCGGCCGCGACCCGGCCCTGGCGGCCAAAGTGCTGCAACTGGCCAACTCGGCCTTCTTCGGCAGCGGCCGCCCGGTGCACGACGTAGGCGCCGCCATCGCGCGCCTGGGCATGGACATGGTGCGCCTGCTGGTGCTGGCGGCGCAGGCCTTCGAAGGCGCCGACCAGGATCCGCTCATCGATACACTGCAACGCCGGGCCCTGGCGGCGGCCTGCCTGGCCACCGACATCGCCGGCCGCCCTGGTGCCGCCGCCACCGCCGCCCTGCTCGCCCACATCGGCCTGATGGTGCCGGAACTGCGCCGCGCACCGCCGCCGGAGCCGATCACCCAATGCGGCGCCCCGCTGCATGCGGCCGTCGGCGCCTATCTGCTGGGCCTGTGGGGCCTGCCGGTGGACATCGTCCATGCGGTGGCCTGCCATCACCAGCCCATGCGCGGCGAAGCCGGTTTCGGCCTGACCGGCGTGGTGCACGCGGCGACCGCCATCGCCCACGTCGAGCAGCCGGATTTCGATTACCTCGCCCACGTCGGCGTGCAGGACCGCTGGCCGGTATGGCTGGCCGCCCACGACGCCACCGTCGACGAGTTGGCGCCATGATGGCCGACACCGCCCTGCCGCGCATTCTGTGCGTGGACGACGAGCCCAACATCCTGGCGGCCATGGAGCGCAGCCTGTTCGGTACTTTCGAGGTGGAAGTGGCGGGCGACGGCGAACGCGCCATCGACACCCTGCAGCATCACGCGCCGTTCGCGGTGATCCTGTCGGACATGCGCATGCCGGGCATGGATGGCACAACGTTTCTGTCGCGGGCGCGCGAGCTGGCGCCGTCGAGCGTACGCATCCTGCTCACCGGCGAGGCCGATCTGCGCATGACGCTGGATGCCGCACGCCAGGGGGTGATCTTCGGCTATCTGTCCAAACCCTGCCCACGCCAGATGCTGCTGGCGACGCTGGGCAAGGCGCTGGCGCACTATCGGCGGGCGCGGGGCGGCACGGCGGCGTGCGCCTGAGCCACGCCGCGTCACACGCAAGTACGCGCCTCAGTCGTCCTGTTTGGCAACCAGCATCTGGGTCAGCGTGCGCCGGCCCACCCCTTCGGCCACCGAATTCATACCGCGCATGGCGGCGGCGGTGGCGTCGCTGACCGGCGTCGCCTTGCCACGGAACTCCAGGCGGGCATGCAACACGTCACGCCCGGCCATGAAACCGAACATCACGCGTGCCGCCGGCGGGCGCTGGCGGTAGATCACGATCGTCAGGTGCGCCGTCTCAGCGTCGCTGACGGTGTAGCCTTTGGATTCGGCCTCGGCGGCATATTCGGCCAGGATGAGGGGTGGCACGTTGGGGTTGGGCGTACAACCGCCGCAATCCCAGGTGATTTCCAGGCGCGGCACTTGCTGTGCGCCCAGCGCGCCCGGATTCGTGCTTGCAGATTCAGGCAATGAGGCGACGGCCCCGGTGATCTCCGGCGCCGCCTCGGGCGCGGATTCTTCGGCCCCTGCCGTGTTCGTAACCATGGCAACGCAGGCCATCAAGGCCCAAGGCAGGGTGCGTGCAGACAAAAACATAAGACGCGGTATTCGCAGTGAACGGAAACAGAGAGCCGCCAGTATGCCTGTCGCATGCGCCGCCGGGGTTGCCCAGAGGTACGGTCCGGCACATTCGTACAATCGGGCAAGCGTCGTGCAGGAATAGGCATTCACGCCGACAGCCGCGTGTCCAACAATAAGCGGCCTCGCGACGAAGCGGCGCCCGCTGCGCCCTGCTCGCCCCCTCCTTTATTTCATCCACTTTCTTCAAGGAGTCCGCAATGCCTTTGAATGTCCGTGGTTATGCGGCCGTCGATGCGACGACCCCGCTCGGTCCCCACAGCTTCACGCGCCGCGATCCGCGCCGCAACGACGTCGAAATCGAAATCCTCTACTGCGGGGTATGCCATTCCGATATCCACCAGGCCCGCAACGAGTGGCACAACAGCCTCTACCCGATGGTGCCCGGCCACGAGATCATCGGCCGCGTGGTACGCGTCGGCGCCGACGTCACCGGCTTCAAGGCCGGCGACCACGTCGGCGTCGGCTGCATGGTCGACTCGTGCCAGCACTGTGCCGCCTGCGCGGCTGGGCTGGAGCAGTACTGCGAAGAAGGCTCGACACTGACCTACAACGACACCGATCGCCACGACAAGCTGCCCACCTTCGGCGGCTATTCCGAACGCATCGTCGTGTCGGACAAGTTCGTGCTGCGCATTCCCGATGGCGTCGATCTGAAGTCGGCCGCGCCCCTGCTGTGCGCCGGCATCACCACCTGGTCGCCGCTGCGTCACTGGAAAGTCGGCGCCGGCAGCAAGGTGGCGGTGGTCGGTCTGGGTGGCCTCGGCCACATGGGCATCAAGTTCGCCAAGGCCATGGGCGCCGACGTCACCCTGTTCACGCGCTCGCCCGGCAAGGAAGAAGATGCTCGCCGCCTGGGCGCGCACCATGTCGTGCTGTCGACCGATGAAGCGCAGATGAAAGCCGTGGCCAGCCACTTCGATTTCATCCTCGACACCGTGCCGCACGAACACGACATCAACCCTTACCTCGGCACGCTCAAGCTCGACGGCGCACTGGTGCTGGTCGGCCTGCTCGGCCCGCTGGACCCGCCCGCCAGCGCCACCGCGCTCATCATGGGTCGCCGTTCGGTGGCCGGCTCGGCCATCGGCGGCATCCCCGAGACCCAGGAGATGCTCGACTTCTGCGCCCAGCACGGCATCGGCAGCGACATCGAGATGATCAACATCCAGGACATCAACGGCGCCTACGACCGCATGCTCAAGAGCGACGTGAAGTACCGTTTCGTCATCGACATGGCTTCGCTCAAGCAGGAGGCATGAGCACACGCGGCAAACCGCCGCATCACGCCAAAGGCGACCCTCGGGTCGCCTTTTTTTGTGCACGGAGTGTTACTACGCAGCTGACAAAAACACCAACAAACAATAGGTTACGACCGATTTATAGCCGACACTTCTATCCAACCTGGGCCAAGGGGGTAGGCCTCGATATTCCTCATCTCTCCTGCCACGAGTAGCCAATTTGGCGGGTTGACGGAGGATTTATGGGACGCAGGGAACGGTTGTACGCCATGGCGAAGCAGTACGCGCAAGATGCGCGCAGTCCGGCGCTCAGCGATTTGAGCCGAGCTCACGTCGCGTTCGATGCTGGCATCAGTGACGCAATGTCCTTGAGCACGCTGAAGGCGAGACTTGTGACACTTTAGGCTTCCGTGAAGACGCCATGGCCAAACTGATATTGCGCAATGTTGTCCACCCACAGCAACTCGACGTCCAGCAAAGGGGGCACAGGTCAGACTCCGTTCCGTCTCGGTCGCTCACGACGCGGGCGTTGCGAACAACGCGGCCGAAAGCGTGCATGCGGTCCTCGGCGACCTTGAGCACGCCTCTGGGCGCAGCTGTGGCCTGGCGGGCCGCCTTCGACAGCGGGCGGCCCTTCTCGTTGAGTGGACGGAATTCGACTTTCATAGCTGACCTGGTGGTAGCCCGACAGGTGCCGGCATCGATTTCTAGGATGGACCGTCAGAGAAGGTTGCTTATCGACGGTGGCGACTTTCCAGATGTTGGGTACGTGCTCAAACATGTGAATCTCCAGATTGCAGGCAAAAGGGGTCCCGCGGGCTGCGAACGAGTTGTCTTCAGGGAGCGGGGACTAGCCGAGGATGGAGGTCAGGTGCTACCTCCGTAGGCGACGAAACGAGCCCACCACCACGCCCAGGATTTCCAGGCTGCCTTTGGGGTGAATGGGCTCGAACTGCGGATTAGCTGGTTCGAGGTAGTACTGGCCTCGTGCCATGCGAAGGATCTTGACCGTCAGTTCGCCGTCGACGACTGCTACGACGACGTCACCGGGCTGCGTCGGTGAATTGCGCTCGACCACCACTAGGTCACCGTCCAGGAGGCCGGCGTCCCGCATCAACTCGCCGCGTACTTTGCAAAGGATGGTGCGGTTCGGGTCGCCGACCAGGTAGTCGTCGATGGCCAGGACTTCGAACTCGTCATCGCTGGCGGGCTGCGGCAGGCCGGCACGCACGTGTCCTACCACCGGACTGGCGGAAAAGCGCCGCGTTGGCGCCAAACGACTTTCAATGCGCTCGATGAAGCCCGCATCTACAAGCCGCCCGACCATCTCGAAGACGCCACTCTTGCTGGCAAGCCCTACAACATCGCAGAGCTTGGCGTAGGACGGGAGGGACTGGTGGCGCTTCCAGTAGGTCCGCAGTGCGTCGAGGTATTTCTGGTCTTCCATGACAGCTCGCCGAACAATCGTTCAGCAAACTGTATGCATAGCCAGTAGTATCTTCAACGCCCTGCCGAGAACATGTTTTTCTTGGCACCACGAGTAAGTGCACAGCTCTGCGCATTGGGCGTGAAGAAGACCTCAATCGAAGACCTTCAGTTTGTAGCGCTACTGTCGCTACACATCACAGCAAGTAGAGGAACCGCTATGAAATTTGGGATGCGCAAGCCGTCGTTAAAGAAGATGATTTCTGCGCGAACGTCGCCCAAGCGACTCTTGCGCCACAGCCTTGGTTTCAAGGCACCGCGTGGGTGGGGTTGGCTAACCAATCCGAAGCGCGCTGCGTACAACCGCGTGTACTCACGAACAACATTCAGCCTGTTTGGTTTGCTGAAGGCACTGTTTGGTAGCGGAAAGCGCTAAACAGCTGTACGGCCATTTGGCTCCGATTCCGTATACTTAACCTCATCAATTTGGAGGTAGAAATCTTGAACGAGCAAATCATATTCGGCACCGACGACTTCGCCAGCAATCCGGAACCCCGTTGCCCCTGCGTCTTGCTGCTGGACGTCTCAATGTCAATGTCAGGGCAGCCCATTGCCGAACTCAACGCGGGTCTAACGACCTTCAAGGACGAACTAGCAGCCGACTCCCTCGCAATGAAACGCGTAGAAGTTGGCATCGTGACCTTCGGCCCAACGAAAATTGAAACCCCCTTCACCGGCGCGGAAACGTTTTATCCGCCGACGCTTTCTGTGCAGGGCGACACGCCGATGGGTTCTGCCATCATGCAAGGACTCGATATGGTGCGTGACCGCAAGAACACCTACAAGGCGAACGGCATCGCCTACTACCGTCCCTGGGTGTTTCTCATTACCGACGGAGGGCCAACAGACGCCTGGCAGGCTGCGGCAGACGCCGTGCGGGAAGGGGAAGCCTCAAAGCAGTTCGCTTTCTTCGCTATTGGCGTGAAGGGAGCGAATATGGATGTGCTTCGCCAAATCAGTGTCCGCGAACCGCTGTCGTTGGACGGGCTCAAGTTCCGACAACTGTTCAGCTGGTTGTCGAGCTCGCTCCGCTCCGTTTCTCGCTCTACCCCGGGCACCGAAGTGCCTCTGGATTCGCCAAAGGGTTGGGCCTCAGTGTGACCTGGCGCGTCGTATCAGCATCAGAGGTTGGTACTTCACATATCACCAGCGGAAAGCCCTGCGAAGACAGCTGTTGGGCGCTCAGCGGCGAGACCGCCACAAAGATGCCGGTGCTGTCTCTCTTTGTCGCGGACGGTGCGGGGAGCGCAAGCCATGGCCGCGACGGAGCCGAATTAGCAATGCAATCCGCTGCTGCCTTCGTAGCGCAGAAGCTGGCACAGCCCGAGTTCGCGTTGGACGATTCATTTGCAGTTGAATGCGTTGTCGCTGTACGAGAACGCATATACGGTAAGGCGGAATCCGCGGGCCTGATGGCACGCGACTTTGCCTGTACGTTCCTGGGCCTGGTTTCAACGCCACAGGCCGCACTTGTGATGCAAGTTGGCGACGGGGGTGTCGTAGTCGACGTCGGGCATGGCTTGGAGGTTGCTGTAGTCCCGATGGCAGGTGAATACGCCAACATGACGCACTTTGTTACCGACGAGAATGCCATCGAAGTGCTGGCGACCAAGCAATATGCGGCGGGAGTGTCTCGTGTAGCTGCATTCAGCGATGGCATCCAGCGACTAGCCTTGAACATGTTGGACGCGACGCCGCATGAACCATTTTTCTCTCCCTTCTTTCGCGTGCTGCGCGCTTCGACAGACCAACAGGAAGACGAACTCCAAGCAGCGCTAGTTCGCTTTCTGGGGAGCCCGGCCGTCAACGAGCGCACTGACGACGACAAGACTCTCGTTCTTGCCGTAGCCAAGTCTTAGACTCGCCATGGTCAAACCACTCGTCACTTCGAGCGGCGTTCCAGTCAAGCTCGGTCGTGAACTGGGCAAAGGCGGCGAGGGCTCCGTATTTGAAGTGCCTGCACTGGCTACTCAGGTCGCGAAGCTGTACCACGAGACACCGGACACCAAGAAGCAGGCGAAGATTGGCTTCATGGCCGCGACCACGGATAAGGGGCTACTTGACTACATCGCGTGGCCACAACAAACGTTGCACCAATCTCCGGGCGGTCCAGTTGTCGGGTTTCTGATGCCGAGGGTGGCCGGGCGTGACCCGGTGCACATGGTCTACAGTCCGGCACATCGACGGCAAGAGCGCCCCAAGGCAGCGTGGGATTTCCTGCTGTACGTTGCGCGCAATACGGCTGCTGCCTTCGAGAAATTGCATGCACACGGGCACGTTGTCGGTGACGTAAACCAAGGCAACGTACTCGTTGGCGACGATAGCAAAGTCGTCCTTATTGACAGTGATTCATTCCAGGTCCGTGCTCCAGGTGCGCAATATCTCTGTGAAGTCGGCGTAGCTCACTTCACTCCGCCTGAACTTCAGGGGCTGTCGTCATTCAACGGTGTGGAGCGAACAGCAAATCACGACAACTTTGGCTTGGCGCTGCTGATATTTCACCTCCTATTCGGCGCACGCCATCCCTATGCAGGCGTTCCGTTGCGAAATGGTGTGGGGGAAGCCTTAGAAGCGGACATCAAGGGTTTTCGGTATGCGTATGCGCGTGATGCCAGGCAGAGAGGGTTGGCTGCACCTCCAAGGTCCATTCCCCTTTCCGTACTCCCCGACAGCATGGAAATGATGTTTCACCTCGCCTTCACGGAAAAGGGGGCCTTAGGGGGACGCCCCACTGCAGCACAGTGGGTGCATGCGCTTGATGGTTTGCGTAAGCAACTCCGCAAGTGCAGCGCATCTTCAATGCATCTGTATCCGGACCACGTAGCCACGTGCCCGTGGTGCAAACTGGAGAAGGAGGGAGTCGTCTACTTCCTCGACCTTGGGGCAACTGTCGCGCGGACGTCTTCTGGCTTTGTTCTAGCGAGAGCTTGGGCTGTTATTGAATCCGTACCACCAATCGGCCCCGTGTGGCTGCCAAACCTGGACAGTATCGATGTTAAGCCCTCCCCATTACCTGCGGAAATTCCGGGGGCGACTACCATCGGATTCTACCGTTTGGTCGTGCTGCTGATTGCAATCAGCGTCGTTGTCGCAGCGCCAAAGATGTGGTTCTTCGCGCTTTTGGGAGGGTTCATAGGTTGGGGCGTTGCTGGCTCTTCAGGTTCGAACCAGCGGGCTCAAGAGCGTGCCAAGCGTAAAGCGGCATTGGATGGCGCTCAGGCCGATTACAACAGGATTACCGAACAGCTCAAGCGCGAGGCCGGACCAGAGGGTTTCTCGGCAATACGAGCAGACCTACATAAACTTCGCGAAGAGTATGAGAGCCTCCCACAGGCAGAGAAGCACGAACTTGACCGGCTACATTCAACTGCATACGACAGGCACAAACAAAAGTTCCTCGACAGCTGCTTTATCGACAACGCGACCATCTCGGGCATCGGACCTACGCGCAAAGCGGCATTAAGGTCATTTGGCATCGAAACTGCGGCTGATTGCGACCGGCACCGGATTCGCCAGGTGCGTGGATTTGGTGAAGGCTTGACTCGCGCAATCATGGATTGGAAAGCAACTTGCGAACGCCGCTTTCAATTCAACCCGAACAACACAGTGTCGGAAGCCGACAAGAACCGAGTGAGGGCACAGTTCGCTGCCCGTCGAGTGGCAATTGAGACACGTCTGGACGCAGGTCCTGGAGAACTGCAGCGGTTCAGGCAACAAGCGGCCGCTAGAGCCGCCAGTCTTCGCCCCACTCTCGAAGCGGCATCAACCAGGCTGGCCCAAGCGCGCAAAGATTTTGCGTTGATATAGCTTCGCAGCCCAAGGAGAGACCCCCATGCCGTGTATGACAGCAGCTTGTTCTATATCCCCGAGGCAGGGATTGTCGAAGTCGACGAGCGAATCTCGGCCCACTAATCTCCTTGGCTGACAAGATTCAGTCCAATTCACGGCCGGCGAATCCTTACGAAGAGCCGGATGACGAGTCTCCGAGAAATTGCCTTGCTATCGTCTCATTGAGATTGTCGTCATCGTCCGGCAAAGCGAACTGCCCTTTGGCTACGGCGATGCGCTTGCTGGCAAAAGCGCCACCTAAGGCTTCGTCCGCGCGTTGAGCATCCAACTCCGAAAGCACTTCCGACGACTCCGCATGAGCTGTGACTCCGGCTTCGGGCATGGACAGCAGCGCTTCTTTGAGGCTGCGCTTGGTTGGCCGGCAAAGCGCGGTGCGCAAGATGTGTTGATGCTCATCTTCGATGCTTCGTCCGTGAGCGGCTGCCGCTTCAGTTAACGCTGCGACCAGCTCAGGAACTCGGAAAGCGCTCCAAGGGCCATCGCACTGTTGAGCACAGTAAGACCTTGAGTGGTCCAGATGGTGAGAACAACAACAAGGCCGAGGAGCTGAACTGGCGTTTCGACTGTGCGGAGAAGGGCATCTACTTGAACATCGAACCCAAGTACATGCTCGACTACGCGGCGGAGACAGCGTTCCGGTCAGACACGCGAAGGCTACCGAATGGGGCCCAGTTCAAGCTGGCGATGCACCTTGCATGCAACGTGGACGAGTCCCAGTACTGGAAGGGCTTCGCTCATGGACATCATCGGCTTGTTGAACTGACACACCCGCAGCCGCTGCCTGCGCCCGCAAGTGGTCCAGCGAAAGGTCGGAATCCTTCCAGCGCCAGCGCCCGACCTCCCCGGTAGGTCTTGCTTCATGCAGCCGTTCAATCATTCCGGCGGCAATTAAGTCCTTGAGGCAGTTACCCAAGGTATTCGTTACCCATCGACGACGGTCGTTCGGGTGAGCAAAGTCCAGGCCGAATTCAGCCTGAAGCTCGAGAGCCAACATCGTTGTGGAGATTTCCTGCGGAGCAGCTGCCTTGATTATGCGAATCACCGCTTCGTGGAATGCTCCTCGGGAACCATAGCGACCTTTCCATGCCCGGATAGGCTTGATGGACGTGAGCTCCAAGCGTTCGTCGAACTTCTTGATTAGCGTATCGCAGGCATCCAGTGCCTTTTGGGCCTCGGCAAGCCTGACATCTATTTCTGCTTTCAGACTTTCGAGCCGGAGTACGTCCCCGTGAGCTCGTGCCCGCGTCTCCGCGAGCCCTTTCAGGTATAAGGGTACCTTCCGCATTCCGCTTCCATTCGATGATGATATCGAGTGAAGCGAGACTTCCGGCCTGAAAAAGCCCCAGTCGCGAGACCTGGGGCTTAGTTCTTCATTCTTGGGGCAACTGCGTAGTAACACCCTGTGCACGCTGAGCCGTCGGCGGCATCGCCGCCCCCCGCGGACGGCTATCCGTCAATGGAAACCGGCTCAGTGCATGTGTCTCCCAGGAAGAGCCAGGCGATGGGCCCGTCCCCTACTTGAATCTGCAAAGCCAGCAGATTGCCGATCTGAATGAGCCGCGTGGCCGGCGCCTGGGTGGCTTCAGCGGAAGCCTGCCGCATGGCCGGGGTGGACTGCGCCATCGCCTGCGGCCTGGCCGTACGAAGCACGGCGACGAGTCCGGCAGGATCGCGTTGCGCCAGGGCCCATCGGCACAGCGCCAGCAAGCACGCCGTGTCGTCGTTCCCGCAGACCTCTATGGGATCGGTTTGACGCAGACGCAGCAGCATGCGGCGCAGTTGCTGACGGGATGCCGCTTCGCTGCGCCCCGCCAGAACGCCAAGCTCCGCATGGCTGAAGCCGAACACCTCGTACAGCAAGACCGCGGCAACGTCGCCCGCCGGCAGGGCATGCACCATGTGCAACAGGGCCTGCTCGACACGCTCGGCCTGCTCGGCCAGGACCTCGGGATCGTGGTCCCGGATGTCTGTCGTACCGTCCCCGGCAAGCTGTTCAAGGACCGCTTTGTGACGACCCTGACGGCGCCAGGTGTCGATGCACAAGTGGCGCAGCACAGTGACCAGCCACGCCTCCCGGCCCGTTGCCTCGGCAGGCAGTGTGCCGTCCCGGCTGCGTAGCCAGGTCTCCTGCACCAGGTCCTCGGCCTCGTCTGCCTGGGCCAGCCAGTGTCGCGCCAAGGCGACCAGCCTGCGGCGCAGTGCCTGGTCGTCGGTCAAGGGGTGGGGGTGAGCGGGAGATGTCACGGCAAGGCCTCGTTGTTCGTCTACCTGACGAACTTAACACGATGGAGTGATTCGCCATGTTTGCCAATGAGACAGACCCCTCAGTGCGACCGAGTACTGGGCAGGACAGCGCCTTCCTGGAAGAAAAAGCGTTCCGGGCCCGTACGGTGCTGGTGTTCGGCACCATCACCGATGCGCTGGCATCCGAGGTCGTACGCAAGTTGCTGGCCCTGGATGCCGAATCGGATAGCCCGATCACCCTGATCGTTTCTTCTCCCGGCGGGCATCTCGAATCGGGGGACGCCATCCATGACGTCGTGCGCTTCATCTGCGCGCCGGTCACCATGGTGGGCACCGGCTGGGTCGGCAGCGCGGCCACCCATCTTTATCTCGGCGCGCAGCGGGAACGCCGATTCTGCCTGCCGCAGACGCGCTTCCTGATCCACCAGCCCAGCGGCGGCACCGGCGGCCCTGCCAGCGACGTGGCGATCCAGGCCAAAGAGATCGTCAAGGCGCGCGAGCGCATCGCCCAGGTCATCGCCCGCGAAAGTGGTCAGCCCATCGATCGCGTACGCAAAGACATCGAACGCGATCTGTGGATGCCTGCCGAGGACGCCGTCGCGTATGGTCTGGTCTCGCGCATCGTCTCGCGACGCACAGAATTGACAGCAGGCTGAGGGTGTCTGGCCCGGGTCTCCCGCGCGGATGGCCTGCGCCATCCGTGATACGGCTGCGGGCCAGACATCGTGAAATGAACAACGGCCCCGTGGGGCCGTTGTTCTGCAGCGAAGCGCGTCATGACTTGAAGAACCCCAGCAGGCCCGGATCCTTGCGCCACGCGTCGAGGAACACCGCCACCGACGCCAGCGCCCAGAAGATCAGGTATTCGATGCCGCCGGCATTCCAGTACCAGTTGGCCCCCTTGACCACCACGATGGCATAAGCCGCCACCACCAGCAGGCCGGTGGACACGATGGCCGCGTACTTGACGAACTTGCCCGACACCAGGCACAGGCCGGCACACAGTTCCATCAGGGCCGAGAAGATCACGAAGAACGCCGCCGGCTGGAAGCCCGCCTTGGCGAAGAAGCCGACGGTGCCGGGAAAGCTGATGATCTTGGAGAGAACGTGCGGAAAGTAATACAGGCCCGTGACGACGCGCAGCAGGGTCATGGGTGCGATGCGCGAGAACACGGCATCAACAGCGTTGTTCGACATGATGTATCCAGAAAGTGGGCGCGTGGCGAGCTCTGTACTCGCCGCACGCTGGCGCAGCGCGCGCCGGATGAAGGATGGGGTCGGGGGGTTCTTGTTGTGTCAGGCCTGGCGCAGCGGAGCCAGCGCGTGCGTCCAGCGCAGCAGTTCGTCCAGCATCACGGTGGCCGAACTGGTGTGCAGATCGTTGGGGCTGAACTGCCCCTCTTCGCTGATGTGCTGCGGGAACATCGGCACCATCACCTGCTCGACCAGCGGCACCACCTTGAGCGTGGTGAGCAACGGCTTGACCTCTTGCACGGCGCGCACGCCGCCGGAGCCGAAGGCGTAGCTCACGAAGCCGGCCGCCTTGTAGTTCCACTCGTTGTACACGTACTGCAGCGCATTGATCAGCGCGGGCGGCGCATTGAAGTTGTATTCCGGCGTCACGAACACGAAGGCATCGGCGGCCTGCACGCTCGCGCTCCATTGGCGGGTGTGCTCATGCTCGTATTGCTGCAGCTTGGGATGGCGCGGCTCGTCATACACCGGCAGGTTGAAATCGGCCAGATCGACCAGCACCGGATCGAATTGACCGTGTGCGACGGCGGCCTGATGGAACCATTGTGCAACCTTGGGGCCGACCCGACCCGGGCGGGTGCTGGCGACGACGATATGGAGACGGGGCTTGTGGGACATGGATCACTCGTTCTGTCGTGGGGAGGAATCGTCGACAGTCGAGTGCTGGGCGCGGCCGTGCACCTCAGGGCATCGGCTCCGCGCGCAATACATGCCAGCAAAAGCATTCGGCATATCGGCGTAGGAGCCAGTGTAGGAACATCAAAAAACGAGATAAACGGCGAAACTGGAAAACACTGTTCCACTCGTGGAACAAATCTGACACGGGTGCGGCATTGCACCGCCCCCGTGCGTCAGTGCAACCCTCAGGCGGCGGGCTCCGTCACGTAGTGCGCCCCGGCCTCGCCGCCCTCGCCGTCATCGGCCTCTTCACCCAGAAAGCCGCCGCTCTGGTGCGCCCACAGGCGCGCGTACAGCCCGCCCTTGGCCAACAGACTGCGGTGGTCGCCCTCCTCGACGATGCGACCATGGTCGAGCACGATCAGGCGGTCCATGGCGGCGATGGTCGACAGGCGGTGCGCAATGGCCAGCACCGTCTTGCCTTCCATCAGGCGATACAGGCTGCTCTGGATGGCGGATTCGACTTCCGAATCGAGCGCGCTGGTGGCTTCGTCGAGCACCAGGATCGGCGCGTCCTTGAGCATCACGCGGGCGATCGCCACGCGCTGACGCTGGCCGCCCGACAGCTTGACGCCGCGTTCACCGACGTGGGCGTCGTAGCCACGGCGCCCGTGCGGATCGCTGAGACTCTCGATGAAACTCTCGGCCTCGGCGCGCCGGGCGGCGGCGCGCATGTCGGCGTCGGTGGCGTCGGGGCGGCCGTAGAGGATGTTGTCGCGCACTGCGCGATGCAGCAGCGAGGTGTCCTGCGTGACCATGCCGATCTGCGCGCGCAGGCTGTCCTGGGTGACGTGCGCCACGTCCTGGCCGTCGATCAGGACGCGGCCGTGATCGACGTCATAGAAGCGCAGCAGCAGGTTCACGATGGTCGACTTGCCGGCGCCCGAGCGCCCCACCAGACCGATCTTCTCGCCGGGGCGGATGGTCAGGCTGAGCTGATCGATGATGGTCTTCTCGCCGCCGTAGCTGAAGCTCACGTCCTCGAAGCGGATCTCGCCCCGCGCCACGTCGAGCGGTTGCGCATCGGGCTTGTCGACGATGCTGCGCGAGCGCGACAGGGTCATCATGCCGTCCTGCACGGTGCCGATGTGCTCGAACAGCATGGCCATCTCCCACATGATCCAATGGGCGATGCCGTTGAGCCGCAGCGCCATGGCGGTGGCCGCCGCCACGGCGCCGACGCCGACCTGCCCCTTGGCCCACAGCCACAGCGCCAGCGCGGCGGTGGACACCACCAGCAACATGTTGAGCGTGTGGTTGACCACTTCGAAGCGGCTCACCAGACGCATCTGCGTATGCACGGTGCCGAGAAAATCCTGCATCGCCGCGCGCGCATAGCCGGCCTCGCGGCGGCCGTGCGAAAACAGCTTGACGGTGGCGATGTTGGTATAGGCGTCGGTGATGCGGCCGGTCATCAGCGAACGCGCATCGGCCTGCGACTTGGCCGCCAGCCCCAGGCGCGGCACGAAAAAGCGCATCGCCAGCAGGTACGCCGCCAGCCACACCAGGAACGGCGGCAACAGCCACGCATCGAAGCTGCCCACTACCAGCACCATGGTGACGAAGTAGATCACCACGTACACCAGGATGTCGGTGAAGATCAGCACTGTATCGCGCACCGCCAATGCCGTCTGCATGACCTTGGTGGCGATGCGGCCGGCAAACTCATCCTGGTAGAAGCTCATGCTCTGGCTGAGCATGAGGCGGTGGAAATTCCAGCGCAGGCGCATCGGGAAGTTACCCGCCAGCGCCTGGTGCTTGATGAAGGTCTGCACCGCCACCACCAGCGGGCTGACCAGCAGGATCAAGCCGAGCGCGATCAGCGTGCCGCGCTCCTGTTCCCACAGGCGGCTGGGGGCCACCCGGCCGAGCCAGTCCACCACGCGCGCCAGCACGCTGTAGAGCAGCGCCTCGAAGGCACCGATGAAGGCCGTGCACAGGGCCATGCCCAGCACATAGTGTCGCAGGCCGTGGGTACACGCCCACAGGAACCCCACGAAGCTGCGCGGCGGCGGGCCGGTGACTTCGTCGGGATAAGGATGAATGAGCTTTTCGAACCAACTGAACACACGCATCTCCGGCAAATACGTTCACGCATGCGGCCGCCCGGCCAGGCACACGAGGGAAAAAAGCAGACGACAGGACGAGCGTCGGCACAGGTTGCCGGGCGTCATGGCGTGAGGATGAAATGAACAGGTGCGCGCGCTGGGCGCGCCAGGGAAGCGGCGATTGTACCCTCGCCCATCGACGAACGCATGGGGGTGGCAATCGAAAGTGCGGAAACTCGGCGAACGTGACAATTACATGAAAACGCGGCGCACGCGCCGGCCGATGACCGTGCGTGCGCCGCCGGACCCCGTCGCCGACAGGGTCATGACAAGGCTCAGGCGGCGATCTGCGGCGGCGTGCGCGACGCCACCATCAGGCGGTTCCAGCCGTTGATCTCGACCACGCAAAAAGTCAGCTTGGCGATTTCCTCCGGCGAGAACACCGCCTTCGCCTGCTCGTACACCGCATCGGGCACTTCCTGCCCGGCCAGCGCCGTCACCGCCTCCGCCCAGGCCAGGGCAGCGCGTTCGCGGGCACTGAACACCGGCGCTTCGCGCCAGGTGGCGGCCAGGTTGATCTGATGCTCGCTCAGGCCATGCTCGCGGCCCAGCGGCACATGCATGTTCACACAGAAGGCGCAGCCGTTGATCTGCGATACGCGCAGGCGCACCAGTTCGAGCAGGGCCAGCGGCAAGCCGCTCTTCTGCACGAAGGTATGCACGCCGAACATCGCTTTGTAACCATCGGGGGTCAGCGCGCCCACATCGAAACGTTGTTCCATTTTTTTGTCCTCTCAGCAATCTTCATGGATGCTCGCCAGGGGGCAAGGCGAAGGCATCGTAGCCAACGGATGGTACGATTCCTACAGCCATTTACCGGCGTTTTGATTAGTCCACTTTGCATTCAGGCAGGGCCAACCCATGCGGCGCGGAGAAGAACTCGAACTGGGCCTGGCGGGCCGACCCGCCGGCGTGTCCCTGCAGCGCTGGCTGTACGGCGAGCTGCGCGCGGCCATCCTGGCCGGGCGCATCCCGGCCGGACGGCGCCTGCCCTCGACGCGAGAACTGTCGCGCCAGCAAGGCGTGTCGCGCGGCACCGTCATCGCCGTCTATGAACAACTCGTCGCCGAAGGCTATCTGGCCGGCACGCCCGGCAGCGGCACGCGCGTACAGGCCAGCCTGCCCACCCGCCCCGCGCGCGTGCCGCGCCACGACCGCCTCAGCGACAGCGAACGCGCCCGCCGGGCCCTGTCGCAACAGGGCAAACGCCTGGCGGCGAGCCCTTTCCCGACGGCCGAAGCGGGCTACCCGCCGCGCCCCTTCCGCCCCAACCAGCCCGACCTGGCGGCCTTCCCGATGGCGACCTGGAACGCCCTGGCCCATCGCAGCGCCAAGGCCACAGGGCCGGCCGCGCTCGGCTATGGCGACGCCGCCGGCTACCGCCCCCTGCGCGAAGCCATCGCCGGCCACCTGCGCTATGCGCAACGCATCGCCTGCAGCGCCGATCAGGTGATGATCCTCGGCAGCGCACACCAGGCGCTCGACCTGTGTGCGCGCCTGCTGCTCGACCCCGGCCAGGCGGTGCTGGTGGAAGACCCCGGCTTCCCCGCCGCCAGCCACCTGTTCGGCGCGGCCGGTGCCGACGTCGTGGGCGTGCCGGTGGACGCCGCCGGACTGATGACCGAACCGCCCCTGCCGATCGATCCGCGCCTGCGCCTGGCCTACGTCACCGCCGCCCACCAGTCGCCATTGGGCGGCACCCTGCCCATCGAACGGCGCCTGGCGCTGCTGGCGTGGGCCGAGGCCTGCGACGCGCTGATCATCGAAGACGACTACGACGGCGAATTCCGCTACACCGGCACACCGCTGTCCGCCCTCAAGAGCCTGGATCGCGCTGAGCGCGTGATCTACATGGGGACCTTCAGCAAGCTGCTGTTCCCGGCCCTGCGTCTGGCCTACCTGGTGGTGCCGGAATGGTTGGCCGACCCGTTCGCCGCCGCCCTGTCGCTGACCAGCCGCCACGTCGCGCTGGCGCCGCAACGCGTGCTCTCGCGCTTCATCGCCGACGGGCACTTTGCGCGCCATCTGCGTCACATGCGCCAGCACTACGGCGAACGCGCCGAGCTGTTCCAGGACGCCTGCGCGGCGCATCTGTCGGGCTGGCTGTCGATCCTGCCCATCACCACCGGCCTGGACGCGGCGGGCATCCTGCCGCGCGGCAGCGATGACCGCGCCGTGGCCAGCTGGCTCAACGCGCAGGGCATCGAAACGCGCCCGCTGTCGTTCTATCGCGTGTGCCATGCCGCGCCGCCGGGGCTGGTGCTGGGTTTTTCGGCCTTCGATGCGCCGGCCCTGCGCACCGGCGTGGCGCACATGGCGCGCGCCTTCGAATCGTTCGCCTGGCCGGCCCCAGCCGCCTCATGACATGCGCATGAACCGGGCAAACGGCTTTCGCCGTCTGCCCGAGGGGCGTAAAGTCGGGCCGCTCACATACAGGAGATAGTCCATGATCGTTCTGGTTACTGGCGCCAGCGGCGGCATCGGCGCAGCGTGCGCGCAGCGCTTTCTGGAGGCCGGCCACAGCGTGATCGCGGCGGCCCGCAACGAACAGGCGCTGGCCGAACTGGCCGCGCGCCATCCCGGCAAGGTGCACACCCTGGTGGTGGATGTCGCCGACAAAGCCGCCGTACACGACGCACTGGCCAAGCTGCCGGCCGACTATGCCGCCATCGACGTGCTGGTCAACAACGCCGGCCTGGCGCTCGGCCTGGAGCCGGCCCATCGCGCCGACCTCGACGAATGGGAACGCATGGTCGACGTCAACATCAAGGGCCTGATGTACGTCACCCGCGCGGTGCTGCCCGGCATGGTCGAACGCGATCGCGGGCTGGTGGTGAACCTCGGTTCGGT